>CALGFI010000023.1 GCA_937881155.1 uncultured bacterium
GTGCTCGTCACCACCCTCACCAAGAAGATGGCCGAGGACCTCACCGACTACCTGCTCGAGATGGGCATTCGCGTTCGCTACCTCCACTCGGAGGTCGACACGATCCAGCGGATCGAGATCATCCGGGACCTCCGGCTGGGCGAGTTCGACGTGCTCGTCGGGATCAACCTGCTTCGCGAGGGACTGGACCTTCCCGAGGTGTCGCTCGTGGCGATCCTCGATGCCGACAAGGAGGGATTCCTCCGATCGGAGACGTCGCTGATCCAGACCATCGGCCGCGCGGCCAGGAACGTCGACGGCACCGTGATCATGTACGCCGACGACGTCACGGACTCGATGCGTCAGGCGATCAACGAGACGCAGCGACGTCGCAAGATCCAGATGGGCTACAACCGCGAGCACGGCATCGATCCGCAGACCGTGCGCAAGAAGGTCTCCGACATCCTGCTCACGATGGCGGTCGACACCGCCAAGGCCCCGACGCCGGACCGAAAGCGCCGCAGGCGAGAGCACGCCGAGATGCCCACGGAGGAGCTCGAGCGGCTGATCCAGCAGCTCGAGGAGGAGATGCATCAGGCCGCGCGGGACCTCCGGTTCGAGTACGCGGCACGCCTGCGGGACGAGGTCGTCGACCTCCGCAAGGAGCTGAAGGGCCTGCGCGAGGCGGGCGTCGGCTCGTAACTCGACGCGGGCCGCGTCGCCGAACGACATAAGGTCTCGCCGGTGAGCCCGTCGCTCAAGGTGAAGGCGCCCCTCGCGTGGTTCGGTCCCGGCAGAGTGAGGCGGCACGCGGCCGTCGTCGCCGACCGGGGTGTCGTCACATACGCGGGGCCGTCGGCCGCCGCTCCCGCCGCCGAGGAACGCATCGAGGTCGAGGGCTTCCTCATGCCGGCGGTCGCCGACCGGCACGTGCACATCCGCCTATCCGATCCGGCAGCCGTCCTGTTCGGCGGTGTCGCGGCGGTCCGCGACCTAGCGTGGACGCCCGACGAGATCTTCGCGCTCGCCGGTGCGTCGGAGCTTCCGAGCTTCAACGGTCCGATCATCCGTGCGGCGGGCCCGATGCTCACCGGGAAGGGCGGCTACCCGACGCAGGATCGGTGGGCTCCGCCGGGGACGGGTCTCGAGCTCGACGGACCTGACCACGCGCGACGCGTCGTGACGGAGCTCGCCAGCCGAGGTGCGGCCGCCATCAAGGTCTCTTTGAACGTCGAAGCCGGGCCCACGCCGAGCGACGGTGAGCTCGCGTCGATCGTCGAGGCCGCGCACGCACGCGCTCTACCGGTGACGGCGCACGTTCAAGGGCGGGGTCAGGCCGAGCGCGCCGTGGGCGCGGGGGTCGACGAGTTCGCGCACACGCCGTGGACCGAGCGGCTGTCCGAATCGCTGATCGACGCGGCCGCGCGTTCGATGCGCATCGTCTCGACGCTCGACATCCTGTCGTACGGCAACATCACGCCGGAGCTTCGAACTGCCTGCGACAACCTCGCTCGGTTCCGAGCCGCCGGCGGGGTCGTCGTCTACGGGACCGATCTGGGGAACGGTCCGATCCCGCCCGGGATCCACGTCCGCGAGGCGCTCTTACTGCACGAGGTCGTGCGCATGACGCCCGAGGAAGTCATGACGGCGATGACGGCGACCGTTCTTGAACCGGGTGCTCCGGCCGACGTGATCGCGGTCGACGGCGACCCGCTGCAACGCGTAGAGGCGCTCGGCCGAGTGCGTCTGGTCGTGCGCGCCGGCCGCGTCGTCACAGCAGGCTCGTGAGCTCCGCGAAGCAGCGGTCGATGTCCTCCTCCGTGTTGAAGAAGTGCGGGCTGATGCGGAGCCCGTCGCCTCGGTAGTCCGTGCACACGTTCCGTTCGAGCAGCGCATGACAGAGCTTCGCGGCCTCGGGTCCGACTCCGACGTTCACGACGCCGCCCCGCGCGTGCCGGTCGCGCGGCGTGCGGACGGGAAGGCCGAGCTCGTCGGCCCGAGCGATGAGGTGATCGGTGAGCTCGCCCTGACGTTGGCGGATCCGTTCGGGCGTGACCTCCCCGATCACGTCGAGACCGCCCTGCGCGACGAAGTACACCGGCGCCGGCGGCGTCCCGTGCTCGAACCGCCGCGCGGTCGGGTGGTACTCGAGGTGCTGCGTATCGAACGAGAACGGCTCGGCGGTGGCGAACCACCCCGTCACCGTTGGTTCCAACGCAGGGATCAGGTCGCGCCGGACGTACAGGAACGCGAGCCCGGGCCCGCCGCACAGCCACTTCAGCACGCCGGTCGCGTACGCGTCGCATCCGACGTCGTGCAGGTCGAGCGGCAGGATGCCGATGCCGTGATAGTCGTCGAGGAACGTGAGCGCGCCGCGCTCGCGCGCGATCGTGCAGATCTCCTTCGCGTCGACGATCGCGCTCGACCGATACAGCACCCGGTTGACCATCACGACGGCCGTCCGTTCGTCGATCGCGCGGTCGTACTCCTCGACCGGGATCGTGAGGCCGTCCGGCGAACGCAGCCATTCGATCTCGACCCCGCGCCGTCGTTGCGCCAGCCACACGTGGCCGTCGGTCGGGAAGTCGAGCTCGGAGAGGATGACCTTGTTGCGCCGGCCGAAGTCGAGCGCAGAGGCGAACGTCGAGATGGCGATGGAGATGTTCGTGGTGATCGCGAGCTCGTCGACGTCACACCCGGCCAGACGGGCGAACGTCCGCTTCAGTTCCAGCATCCTCGGGAAGATGTCCTCGAACCACACGTGGTCCGGTGCGCCCTTGCTCGCCCACGCGTCGAGGTAGCCGTCCAGGTACGCGCGCCCGCGCTTGGAGAACGGACCGAGCGACGCGCTGATCAGGTAGGTCTTGTTCGAGAGCACCGGGAACTCGTCCCGGTAGGACTCGAGGCTCCGCTCAGGCGTCGTCGCGCTCCCGGTCGGACGCGTCGTCGCCGTGCTCGAGTAGGTAATCGACGTACAGCGGCCGGAGCGCGTCGGCCAGCTCGCCGCGGTCGGCGTCGACCAGGTCGTTCAGCAGCGCGAGCGGACGCATGATGTCGCTCTCGCTTCGTTCCTCGTCGCCGGCGGCCGCGCGGGCCTCCGGGATCGTCTTCAACAGGTCCCACAGGAACGACACGTCGAGGCGGCGCCAGGCGAGACGCGTGGCGCGATCGTGCAGCTCCTGAGACGACAGCGATTCGAGCTCGGCGCGGTCGGGCACGGCAGAAGCCTAGCGCTCCGCGGCGGTCACGCGATCAGGTACCGGACCACGCCGACGAGACCGCTCCCCAGGACGACCCAGACGACGTTCACCCTCCGCAACCGCAGCGCGACGAACGCCGCCGCGGCGACGGCGATGGCCAGCAGATTGGCCGAGGTGATCACCGGCAGCACGACGTCGTTCCCGGCGAACCGTTCGACGGAGCGCTCGTCGAACAGCACGCCGATGGCGAAGACGACGGCCAGGTTCGCGATGACGCCGACCACCGCGGCCGTGATCGCGGCGAGCGCCGCCCCCAAGCGCACGTTCCCGCGAAGA
>CALGFI010000024.1 GCA_937881155.1 uncultured bacterium
ACGCGAGGCCCAGACGTTTCTCGAGCGCTCGCTCGAGCGCGTCGCCACGTCGCAATCCTGATCAGGCGAGTGTTTCGGTCGGGAAGGGAAGTCGGATCAGCTCCCCGTCGCCACCTTCCACAGGTGGCCGTCGGGGTCCGCGAAGTAGCCGAAGTACCCCCACTGCGTGGCGGCGGCCTCCTTGACCGTGTCACCGCCCGCCGCCACGGCGCTCTTCATCACTTCGTCCACGGCGTCTTTCGAGTCGACGATGTAGTGGAACGAGACGCCGCGGAACCCGGAACCCTCCGGCGACACCCCGGCGTCTTGCGCGGCGGCCTCGCGCGGGTAGAGCGCGAGCGACGACGATCCCTCGCCGAGGTTCAGCGCGACGAAGTGCGGATAGTCCTGCGCGATCTCGCAGCCGAGTCCTTCGGCGTAGAACTTCTTGGATCGGTCGAGGCTCTCGACCCCGATCATGATCGCGGTGACCTGTACGGCCATGGCTCTCTCCTTTCACCCTTTCAGCCGCCGTCGCCCGCATGACGGACGGCGGCGAGAGAACGTGACGAGGAATCGGCACGGTTTCAGTCGGCGAACGTGCTCTCGAGCGGCCGATCGGGTCGCCACGTCTGGATCAGCAGGTGGGGCGGCGATCCGTCCAGCTTGATCCGAACGACTCGCTCGATGTCGAGAACGAACAGTGGGTACGCATTGGCCGGAGTGTCGGTGAACCTCGAACGCTCGGCCGCATCGGTGATCTCTCGTGCCCGGCCGGAGATCCGAGCGTCTCCCCGCCACGCCAGCTCGTCACCTTCCGGGAGGATGGACATCGAATGGAGCTCCGTTCGCTGGTCGCGACGGAGGTCGTCGCGCTTCCTGGATCTCGGCATCATCCCGAAGCTCACGTCGCCGGCGGTGAACTCGAACTCGATGCCGCTGATTCGAGGCGATCCATCCCGGCGGAGGGTGGCGATCAGCTTGTGCTTGTGCGCGTCGAAGACCGCTTGAACCTCCGCTGCCAGCTCCGGCTCCGAATCGATCACATCCTGCCAACGCGCCACGCGACCTATTCTTGCTCGCGGTTTCTCAGGGGACACTTACGCGCCCTCCTCGCCGTCGGAATACGAGACCAGGAAGGGCGGTCTCTTCTTACATCGGCCACGACCTCACGCGACGGGGTGCGCCAGCGTTGATGCGTACGGAACTCCATGGCTGAGCGAACCGAGATGCGCCGGCGCGCGTTGATCGAGACCGCCGCCGGGACGCGACAGGAGGCGTTCGGGCTCCAGGAGTGGGTTCTGCTCGCCGCTGCGGCGACGATCTGGGGCTCGTCGTTCCTGCTGATCGAGATCGGCCTCGATCATCTCGGTCCGGGAGTGATCGCGTGGGCTCGTGTGGCCGTGGGCGCCGTGGCGCTCGCCGTGCTGCCGAAGGCTCGCCGGCCCGTCGACCGCACCGACCTCCCGAGGATCGCCCTCCTCGGCGTGGTGTGGATGGGCGCTCCGCTGCTGTTGTTCCCGATCGGGCAGCAATGGATCGACTCGTCGCTCGCCGGGATGATCAACGGAGCGGTCCCGATCTTCGCCGCGATCACCGCGGCGATCCTCCTTCGAAAGGCTCCGGGTCGTCGACAGCTGGCGGGCGTGGCGATCGGCTTTGCAGGCGTGCTGGCCGTGCTGTGGCCGACCGCGCGCGACGCCGAGGTCACCGCGCTCGGCGCGGCGCTCATTCTCCTCGCGGTCATGTGCTACGGCGTCGCGCTGAACATCGCGGTGCCGCTGCAACAGCGGAACGGAGCGCTTCCCGTGTTGCTTCGCGCTCAGCTCGTCGCGCTCGTGGTGCTGGCGCCGGCCGCGGTCTACTCGTTGCCCGACTCGAAGTTCGCATGGTCGAGCGCGCTGGCGATCGGCGCGCTCGGCTTCTTCGGAACGGGATGGGCGTTCGTGGCGATGGCGACGCTCGTGGGTCGGGTGGGCGCGACGCGAGGATCGGTCGCGACGTACCTCATCCCCGTCGTGGCGATCGCGCTGGGCGTCGTCTTCCTGGACGAGGTGATCGAACCGATCTCGCTCGTCGGAACGGCCCTGGTTCTCGCCGGCGCGTATCTCACGAGCCGTCGCGAGCTGTAGGAACGGGCTCGGCGCTCATCAGGGACGCGGCCGTTCGATATGCACAATGAGCCGATGAGTTCTCGAGTCATCGGGAGTCGTGTTGCTGTGACCTGGTGGTCGACGACAGCCTCCGAGGGGATGGCGTGGAACTGACGACATCGCGACCCAGCCGCCCGACGCGCGATCCGGTGAGCGAAGCGCATCCGCGGGATGGAATGACAGCGTGGGCTGTGAGGGTTCTCCAGGAGCAAGCGATGCCGCGCGAGGAGGTCACAGCGATCCTCTCGACCACCGACCGTCAGATGATCCATCGATACCTCGCGTTGCACGTCGAGCGGCTCGAAGAGTCGCTTGCGGACCAGCGCCGGACGATCGAGCGGCTGGAGATGCTCTTGACGGCCGAAGCTGGTGAGCACGACCCCCGGGAGTGACGGGAGGCGAAGGGCATGGTGAAGACCAAGCGACCGGGGAAGGCTCCGACTCGGGGAGCAGTGTCATCGCGGCGCCGTCGATGGCCACGCCGTGTCGCGGCCGTGGCGATCGTCGTCCTGACCCTCGTGCTCGGTATGTGGGTCTGGGCCTGGTTGTCGGTCGACAGGTCCACGATGGCGCGAGCGATGTGGTGGATGGAGGCGGACATCGACGATCAGTACCGGTTCCCCGCGCGGACGATCCCGGCCGGTGACGATCCCAGCCAGCTGCCCGAAGGTCCCGAGGTCGATGGACTCGAGCCGCCCGCTGACACGACGGCCCGCGACTTCGACGGTTTCCTTCGCCGAACCGGTACGCGCGCGTTCCTGATCCTGCACGAGGACCGATTGGTGTACGAACGCTACTTCGACGGCGCCGACCGACAGAGTCGGCAAACCTCGTTCTCAGTGGCCAAGTCGTTCCTGTCCACGCTGGTCGGCATCGCCATCGACGAAGGGCTCATCGGAGGCGTGACCGATCCCGTAACCGAGTACGTTCCCGAGCTCGCGGAACGAGATCGCCGGTTCGAGTCGATCACGCTTCGGGATCTCCTGGCGATGTCGTCGGGACTTCGGTACGAGGAGCAGGATCTCCCGGTGCCGTGGGGCGACGACATCAACACGTATTACGGCGTCGACCTTCGAGCGCTCGCTCTCGAGGACACGGAGATCCTCGGCCCGCCCGGGGAGGAGTGGCTGTACAACAACTACAACCCCTTGCTCCTGGGGATGGTGCTCGAGCGCGCCACCGGCATGTCCGTTACCGAGTACATGAGCACGAGGTTGTGGATCCCCCTGGGAGCCGAGTACGACGCGACGTGGAGCCTGGATTCGGACGCGTCGGGCTTCGAGAAGATGGAGAGTGGTCTCAACGCGACCGCGATCGATTACGCGCGGTTCGGCCGGTTGTTCCTCCACGAGGGTGAGTCGAACGGCACTCGTGTCGTCTCGAGGGAATGGGTGCGCGAGGCGACCGCGGCCGACGTGACGACCGACCCGGCGGGCCACTTCCAGTACTTCTGGTGGATCGACACGCAGCGGCTCGATCGGTTCTACGCGCTCGGCAACTTCGGTCAATACGTGTACGTGGCACCCGACGCCGATGCCGTCATCGTCCGCCTCGGACGCGACTGGGGAGTGGAGAACGACACGTGGATCGCCACGCTCCGCGATATCGCGGACCGGCTCGCGGCCGACGCGTCGTGAACGACGTTAGTCGGGGAGCAGCGGCACCGACATTCCACTGTCTCTGCCGAGAAGCACGGCGCGGGTGATCGCGCCCGAACCGAACCGCTCGCGAACGCCGTCGAGCGCCGTATCGATCGGATGGGCGAGCGAACGGTCGAACGGCAGCGCGAGCTGGATCGCGTCGTCGCGGTCGAGGCTGCCGAGCGTCACGCCGATCAGCGTGATCCCCTGGTCCCTGATCATCGGCATGGCGCCGGCGAGGAGTTCTCTCGCGGTGACGAGGATCGTTCGTGTCTCGGCGGTCGCCTCCGGCAACGTGTGCGATCGCGTCGCCCGCGAGAAGTCGTCGAACCGCAGCCGGAGAACGATCGTCCTGCACACTCGGTGCGCCGTTCG
>CALGFI010000025.1 GCA_937881155.1 uncultured bacterium
ACGGCGTGTCGCTCGGACTGGGCGACGGCGTGTCGCTCGGACTGGGCGACGGCGTCTCTGTCGGCTCGGGTTCGGGACTCGGCGTCTCGGTCGGCTCCGGTTCGGGACTCGGCGATGGCGTGTCAGTCGGTTCCGGTTCGGGACTCGGCGTTGGTCTCGGCGGTGGCCCGTGGCTCGGCTCCGGTTCGGAACTGGGTTCCGGTTCGGGACTCGGCGCGGGCGTCTTGCTCGGGACCGGCGATTCCGGCGACGGGCTTTGCGTTGTGCTCTCGTCCGGCAGCGGCGAGGGCTCCGGCGTGGTGGTCGATTCGACGGGAGGTTCGCTTCCCGGCACCAGGTCTCTGAGGATGGCGAGCAACGTCGTAGCGGCCTCCGGCGACATCGACGGCACCAGCGGTCGCAGCGTTGCGGCGATCTCCTCGTCGAGGGCAGTGACGTCTCCTCCCGACGCCAAAGCCAGCGCGCGCTGCGTCCACAACGTCGCCGCGAGTGATCCCACCTCGGAGGGGTCCGCGGTCGACACGCGCTCGGCCAGTTCGTCCAGAGACCGGAACGCCGCAGAGATGTGCACGTTCGCCTCGCGATTTCCGTCAGGACCCGACGGCATGCCGCCGTAAGGACCGACGAACAGGGCGATGGCGATGATCAGGATCGACGCCGCGGCGGCGCCCTGCATTCGTTCCAGCCAACGTAGATGGTTGCGCACCCCTGGTTCGCTCAACGAAAGAGGTTCGAGTGCGGCTTGGACGCGGGCCTTCTCGGTCCGTATGTCTCGCTGCGGGCTCTCGAGCGCGAAGCCCAGCTCCTTGATGCCAGCCCCTTCCTCGATGACCGCATCGGCCTCGTCGAGCAGGTCGGCTGACGCTGTGGTGCCCGATGATGTGACGAGGATGAACTTCGTCGCCGGCGACGTCCGTCGTAGGTCGGCAATGACCGGAACGCCATGGTCGACGGCGGTGTTCTCGTTGAGGACGAGCACGTCGGGTTGGTATTCGCGGACGGCTTCCGCGGTATCGTGCGCGGCCCCCGCCTCGGCGACGACGATGTAACCCGCCTCGTCGAGAAGGAAACGAACGAGGCCACGTTCGAGCGGGCGTCCGTCTGCGACGACGGCGCGCGGCTGCGAGGTTGCTCGCCTCATGCCCATGCCTTCAATGATCGCCCTTGTTCCTGTATAGCCCATCACGGCCACGTGTACAGCTACCTAACCGGACTAGTCCTTTCGGCCGATCCAGGCTCGCCTGTCGGGAAGACGTCGAGTAGGTGGTGGCGGTCTCAGTCGCGGCTGCCGAGCCCGCGTCCGGAGCCGCCGATGAGCCCGAGATCGGCTGCGACGCCGATCACGATGACGATGATTCCGGCCGCCTCGATCCCGCCTCCGTCGGAAGTGAACTCATTCCTCGCGATCGCGTAGCCGATCGACGTCGTCGGCAAGAAGAAGAATCCGAGAACGCCCCACCATCCGCTCGAGAACGCGCGGTTCAGGTAATCGGTGAACAACCACATGGCGAACATCACGACGCGGGGAGTGATGAGGGCGAGGATGACGAGGAGGCAGCCCATCCGATCAGGTCCGTGCTCGCATCGCTGCGTCCGCAACGACGACGGCGCGCGTCGGGACGCGCCGGTTCCAGACGACGATCGCTGGGCCGTCGCGCTCGTGCGAGAGGACCGAAACCGACGACGGGTCGAGCCGGAGATGAGTCCCGAACGCTACGGGGAGTCCGAGGAAGCGCGCGCCGATCGCCCGCATGCAGTGGCCGTGGCCGAACAGCAACACGCTCGGGCCGAGCGTTTGGATCTCCCCAAGCAGCGCGTCGATGCGGTGCTCGATCTGTTGTGGCGTCTCGCCGCCTGGACTGCCGTCTCGGAAGAGCTCCCAGCCGGGAGCCCTGTCCCAGATCTCGTTCGTCGTGAGTCCTTCGTAGTCGCCGTAGTCGACTTCCGTCAGCGCATCGTTCGTCTGCACGCGGTCACCGAAGCCCGCGAGCTTCGCCGTGTTGACGGCGCGTTGCATGGGGCTCGACAGCACCGTGTCGAAATGGTGGTCGGCGAGGAGCTTGCCGATCGCGACGGCCTGGAGCTCGCCTTCGGCGGTGAGTGGGAGGTCGGTCCGGCCGGTGTGTTGGCCGGAGAGTGTCCACTCCGTCTCGCCGTGTCGGACCAGCCAGGTAGACATGCGCGGAACCCTAGATCACCCGGATGGGGAGTTGCAGCGACTCGAACATGTGTTCTATCCTCGGTCGGTGCCCGAACAGCTCTTCGAGATCGCCCGGCGGACGTTCGACACCCCGGAGTTTCGCGGGATCGAGTTCATCGAGGCGGAGTGCAAGACGATCATCAATCACGTTCCGGGCAACTACCTGCCGTTCAACTACACGATCAACCCATATCGGGGATGCAGCCATTCCTGCACTTATTGCTTCGCCCGACCAACGCATACGTACCTCGACATGAACGCGGGCAAGGACTTCGAGTCGAAGATCGTCGTCAAGGTCAACGCACCCGAGGTTCTGCGTCGTCAGCTCGGCGCCAAGAAGTGGAAAGGCGAGGGCATCGCGATGGGCACGAACACCGACCCGTACCAGCGCGCCGAGGGCCGATACAAGCTGATGCCCAGGATCATCGAGGCGCTCAGTGATTACCGGAATCCGTTCTCGATCCTCACGAAGGGAACGCTGATCCTGCGCGACCTCGACCGGCTCGTCGAGGCGGCGAACGTCACCGAGGTCGCGACGGCGTTCTCGATCGGGACGCTCGACGAGGACGTCTGGCGCAAGAGTGAGCCCGGCACTCCCCACCCGAACGCGCGCATGGAGGCCGTCGCGGCCCTGAACGAAGCGGGCATCCCGTGCGGGATCCTGATGGCGCCGATCCTTCCGGGCATCTCCGATAGTCCCGACCAACTCCGAGCGGTGGTTATCGCCGCGATCGATGCGGGCGCCACGCACGTCTCGCCGATCCTGCTGCACCTGCGTCCCGGCGTGCGCGAGGAGTTCATGCCGTGGCTCGCAGAGACCTACCCGGACCTCGTTCCCCGTTACGAGCAGATGTACCGAACGCCGTACGGACCGCCGGGCGACCGGAACGCGCTCGGCGATGCTGTCGGCGATCTCGTTCGCGAACTCGGCGGCACGCGCCCGGCGTCGGAGCGCCCGCGCCGGTGGCGAACCTCGGAACGCCCTCGCGGAGAGAAGGCCGAACAGCTCGAGCTCCTCTGAGCGAGTGTCATCGCCCTGCTCAGCGGTGGTTCGAGACGCATCGGCTACCCTCATGTCGATGCGCGGGATGGACCGACTGCTCGATCTCCAAGCCACCGATTCGTCGATCGACCGTCTCGAGCATCGTCGCGGGCAGCTCGAGGCGGGCGAAGACCTGGCGATCGCCAGGAAGCAGATGGAGGACGCTGAGTCGCGGCTCGGCGAGCTCCGCCTCGCGCTCGACTCGGTCGCCGCGCAGTCGTCTCGATTCGAGCACGACATCGAATCGATGGGCCGAAAGCTCGAGGACGAGCAGAAGCGCATGTACGGCGGGAGCATCGCCAACGCCAAGGAGCTCGAAGCGCTTCAGCACGAGATCACGAGCCTGAAGGAGCGACGCTCCCGCACCGAGGACGAGCTGCTCGAGCTCATGGTTCGACGTGAGGACATGGATGCCCGGGCGTCGAAGGCGACGGAGGAGGTCGCGGCCACTCGTGCGCGGGTGGACGAGGTAGGCGGTGACGCGGCGAGAGAGCTGGACGACATCGCCCGGAACCTCGAGGAACTTCGCGCGACGCGCTCGGAGCTCGCCAGCCAGATCGACGAGGAGCTGCTCGAGTTGTACGACGACCTCCGCAGGCAGAAGAAGGGGATCGGCGCCGCGGCCATCGTCGACGGCGTGTGCCAGGCGTGCCACGAGAAGCTTTCCGCGATGGAGCTGGACCGGCTGAAGCGCGACGACGGCATCAAGAGGTGCGAGTACTGCCGGCGGATCGTCGTCTTCGCGTGATCGTCGCGTGTGACGGTGCCGCGCGGGGGAATCCGGGCCCCGCAGGCATCGGCGTTCAGATCACCGACACGAAGGGAGCGGTCCTCGCCGAGGTCGCCGAAGGCATCGGCGTGGCCACGAACAACGTCGCCGAGTACACGGCCGCGATCCGCGGGCTGGAACGTGCAGCAGAGCTGGGCGCGACCGACGTGTTGCTGCGTTCTGACAGCAGACTGCTCGTCGAGCAGCTCTCGGGCAGGTACCGAGTGAAGAACCCCACGCTGCAGCGGTTACATGCTCGCGTTCGGTCGCTCGCCGCCGGATTCCAAGCCGTTCGGTACGAGCACGTTCCACGCGAGGAGAACAAGGAGGCGGATCGACTGGCGAACGACGGCGTGGACGAGTGGCTCGCCGGAGCCGGCGCTACGTGGTCACGTCCCCCGCGGTCTCCTGGTCTGCTGGAGGGGGAGGAGGAACGGACGTAACGAAGCCTTCGAGTGGGAACTCGAAGAGGACTTGGTTCCGGTCGCGACGACCGAGCCTGTAGGCGAGCGTCAGGACGCGGCCCGACGCGGTCGGCTGCTGACGGAACGCGAGGATCCCTTCGACCTCCGACGCCGGCGGCACGACCTCGAACGGTCCGCTGATCACCGCTGGTATTCGTTCGAACCCGTCTCCATCTTCCACGTAGAGGCCTGTTGAGTTCGCGTCGAGGAACAAGGGCTCCGACGCGTCGTTGCGTATCACCATGTTGAACTCCCAGTTCGGCGGGAACATGAACAGCGAGTCCAGCTGCACCTCGACCTGCTGCTCCGTCCGCACCTCGTCTCGGTATGCCTGGATCGCCTCGGACATTCGCACGCCGTCGTGCTGGAGGTCGGACAACTTGTACGTTTCGGCATCGTCGTTGCGTATGAGCTGGACAGCACCGTCGAGGATGCGCACAGACTGGAAGGCTTCGTCGTCGTCGGGATCGTACAGAAAGGCGACCGACGCAGACAGGGCGACCTGCGCCTGATCCTCGTCGATCGCGTCGACGAACTCCACGTCGCGAACGTCGGCAACGGCGTCGATTGCGCCGTCGAACTCTCGATGCTGAACGTCGAGCCACCGCACCCACGTGTCGAGCTCGGGGCTGGCGACCGATTGGGCGAGGGCGCCGACCCCCTCCGTCGGCGAGGCGGCATATGCAGAGACGAAGTCGACGACGGCGGCTCTCGCGGCTGACGCTTCGAGGGCCGGGGCTCCTCCCAACTGCTCGACGGCGATCGGCGCTGCCGGACCGTCGGGTTGCGGTGCGCAGCCGCCGACCGCGAGCACCGTCGCGATCAGGAGCGAAGCGGGCCGCATCGTCCGCCGATGATACGGCGCCCGTATACTCGCTCTGCGGAGGAGCCGACCGGGCGACCGCGGGCGGAGACGTTCGAGGAAAGTCCGGGCTCCGAAGGGCAGGGTGCTGGGTAACACCCAGGCGGGGCGACCCGCGGAAAGCGCCACAGAGAACAGACCGCCGCGTTGCGGTAAGGGTGAAACGGTGAGGTAAGAGCTCACCAGCGGATCGGGTGACCGGTCCGGCTCGGCAAGCCCCACCCGGAGCAAGGCCAAGCAGGGAGCGTTCGGTCGCGGAATTCCCGGCCGGAGGGGTGGCCCGCCTCGAGCTCCCGGGTCGGCTGCACGAGGGCGACGGCCCCGGGATCCCGAAAGGGATCCAGAGAGATGGTCGCCGCGACGGTCGCAGACCGCCGCACAGAACCCGGCTTACAGGTCGGCTCCTCCGCCTTCCGGCTGGTCAGCCCGCGAGCGCTGCGTTCGCGTCGATCGCGCGCCGAAGCTGCTTGCCGGCGTGGTAGCTGGACCGAACGAGGGGTCCGGCCTCGACGTGGGAGATGCCGAGCTCGCTCTCACCGAACCGCTTCCACCGAGCGAACTCGTCCGGGTGTACCCATCGATCGACGGGCAGGTGGTAGGTGGTCGGCTGCAGGTACTGGCCGATCGTGACGATGTCCACGCCGGCGTTTGCCAGGTCGTTCAGGGCCTCCGGAACCTCGTCCGGGGTCTCGCCCATGCCGAGGATCAGGTTCGACTTGGTGATCTGCCGTTCGCGCAGACGCTTGGCGATCCGGAGCACCTCGAGCGAGCGACCGTAGCCGAAGGCCGGACGGATCCGCCCGTGGAGCCGGCGCACGGTCTCCAGGTTGTGCGCGAACACGTCGGGCTCGGCCCGGATGACCGTCGCGATATCGCGCTCGCCGCCCTTGAAGTCGGTCGGCAGCACCTCGACGCCGCAGCCGGGTACCGCTTGGCGAACGGCTCTGATCGCGGTGGCCCATATCCGCGCGCCACCGTCCGGAAGATCATCGCGAGCGACGCCCGTGAGGACGACGAACCGAAGACCCATCTCCTTCACGGCCTCGGCGATCCGTCGGGGCTCGTCCTCGTCGACCGGGTCGGGCTTTGCCGTCATGACGTCGCAGAAGCCACAGCGCCGCGTGCACTTGTCGCCGAGGATGAGGAACGTCGCCTCGCGCTCCTCCCAGCACTCGTGGATGTTCGGGCACATCGCCTCTTCGCACACGGTGTGCAGCGAGAGGCCGCGCATGATGCCTTTCAGCTCCTGGTAGTTCGGCCCGGTCTGGAGTCGAACCTTCAGCCACGGTGGCTTGCGTTCGTCGTCGACCGGGGGAGCGGTCGGCTTCCCGTTCGTCGACACGATCGGCAGATGGAGCCGGCGGTGGTTGGGGTTGTGATCGGCGTTCATCAGAACCGCGCGAGCTCCAGCATGTGCGTGTAGATCCGGTCCGCGTCGGGGAGGAACGCGTGCTCGAGGTTCGTCGCGAAACCCATCGCCGGGACGTCGGGGCCCCCGATCCGAACGATCGGACCGTCGAGGTCGAACATCGCCTCCTCGGCGATCGTCGCCGCGATCTCAGCGCCGGCGCCGTACGTCCGGTTGTCCTCGTACACCACCATAGCCTTGCCCGTCTTGCGAACGGACGTGAGGATCGTCTCGGTGTCGAGCGGATTGATCGTCCGAACGTCGACGACCTCGGCCTTCACACCCTCCTGATCCTGCAATCGCGACGCCGCCTCGAGACACACGTGCAACATCAGTCCGTACGAGATCACGGAGAGGTCGTCTCCCTCGCGCTTCACGTCCGCCTTGCCGATCGGAACGACGAACGGCTCGTCGGGCACGTCTCCCTTGATCAGCCGATACGTCCGTTTGTGCTCGAGGAACAGGACCGGGTCCGGAT
This sequence comes from uncultured bacterium, assembly GCA_937881155.1. GTDB lineage: Bacteria > Actinomycetota > UBA4738 > UBA4738 > HRBIN12 > CALGFI01. The sequence continues at coordinate 7,224 of CALGFI010000025.1, forward strand.
CGTCGATCGCCGCGCGGAGCATCCCGGTCGCGTCGTACGGCGTCGACGGAACGACCACCTTGAGGCCGGGGATGTGGCCGTAGAACGCCTCGATCGACTGGGAGTGGTACAGCGCGCCGTGCACGCCGCCGCCGTACGGCGCGCGAACGACCATCGGTAGTCCGAAGTCACCGTTGGTGCGATACCGCATCCGCGACACCTCCGACACCATCTGGTCGAAAGCCGGATGGATGAAGTCGGCGAACTCGATCTCGGCGACGGGCAGCAGGCCGTGGAGCGCCATCCCGACGGCCACCCCGACGATCATTCCCTCCGCGATCGGCGTGTCGATCACGCGCTCCTCGCCGAACTCGTCGAGGAATCCCTGCGTCACTCGAAAGACGCCGCCGCGCGTCGCGATGTCCTCGCCCAGGATCACGACACGTTCGTCCGCCGCCATGCGCTCGTGGAGGGTGTCGTGGATGGCGGTGACGACGTTCTTCTCGGTCACGCCTCGTCGCCTTCGGAGAACACGTGGCGCGTGAGGCTCGAGGGTTCGGGGTCGGGGGCGCTCCACGCCTGATCGACGGCCTTGTCGACCTCAGCCTTGACCTCGACAGCGAGCTCGTCGACCGCGCTCTTCTCGAGAACACCGACCTTCCGAAGATAGTGCTCGAACAGATGCAGCGGGTCGCGGTGCTTCGCCGCCTCCACCTCCTCGCGCGTGCGGTACGAGCGGTCGTCGTCGTCGGATGTGTGCGGGAAGAAGCGATACGTCTTCGCCTCGATCAAGGTCGGGCCTTCGCCGGCGCGGGCGCGATCGACCGCGGTGCGCATGGCGCCGTAGCACGCGATCACGTCGCTCCCGTCGACGACGACTCCGGGGAAGCCGTACGCCGGACCGCGGTCCGCGACGTTCTCGACCGCCATCTGCTTGGCCTGGGCGACCGATATCGCGTACTGGTTGTTCTCGCAGATGAACACGATCGGGAGCTTGTGGATCCCGGCGAAGTTCATCCCCTCGTGCCACGCGCCCTCGGACGTGGCGCCCTCGCCGAACCAGCAGCCGACGACGGCGTCCTCCTTGCGGTACTTCGCGGCGTACGCGATCCCCGCGGCGTGGGGGACCTGCGTGGCGATGGGAGAAGAGTGGCTGATGATGCCGAGACGCCGTGAGCCCCAGTGGCTCGGCATCTGGCGACCTCCCGAGGACGGGTCATCTGCCTTCGCGAACAGTCCGAGAAAGATCTCGACCGGGGTCATCCCGGCGACGAGGACGACCGCCACATCGCGGTAGTACGGGACCCAGATGTCCTGCCCCCGCCGGAGCGCCCACGCCGTGCCGACCTGACAGCCCTCGTGCCCCGAGACGGGCACGACGAACGGAGCCTTTCCCTGACGGTTGAGGCGGAAGGAGGCCTCGTCGACGAGGCGAGCGGTCAGCATCGTCCGGTGGATCGAGAGGAGATCGTCCTCTCCGAGGCCGAGAGCCTCGTGCGATGCTGCCGTGGTCACTCGGGTCGCCACGTCACCATCCTCGCTGGGCATGGTAGCACCGGGGTTGCTTCATCAGGCTCCGCTCGCACGCGGGAAGGGTTCCCCATTCGTAGGCGTTGTACCCCATGGCCTGCGGCGCGCGGGTAACCATCCGATCGACGGGTAAGGTGAATGACGTGGCACAAGCGGAGATCCTGCAGCACGAGCCGGTCGTCATCGACGCGACCGACGCGAACTTCACCGAGGCGGTGGTTGAGGAGTCGAAGCGACGACCGGTGGTCGTCGACCTATGGGCCGCGTGGTGCGGGCCGTGCCGGGTGCTCGGGCCCATCCTGGAGAAGGCCGCGCAGGAGCGAGGCGGGCAGTTCCTGCTCGCAAAGCTCGACGTCGATTCCAACCCGTACACCGCCGGGCGGTTCGGAGTGCAGAGCATCCCGACGGTCGTGGCGTTCAAGGACGGTAATCCAATCGATGGTTTCATCGGCGCGGTCCCCGAGCCCATGGTGAACGAGTTCATCGACCGCTTGCTGCCGACCGAGGCGGATCTCGACGCGACGCGGGCCCGCGAAAGCGAGCTGGAAGGTGATCTCGTCGACGCGGAATCGACGTACCGCGCGGCGCTCGAGGCCGAGGATTCGAACCGTGACGCGCGGCTCGGTCTCGGTCGCATCCTTGCCGACACGGCCCGGGACGACGAGGCCCGAGAGGTGCTCGCGCCGATCCTTCCCGATCCCGAGGCGGATGGCGTGATCGCCGGCATCGACGTCCGGTCGTGGGCGAACGTGGAGGGACCCGGAACGCTCGCCAGCGCGAAGCGGCTGGCCGCACAGGGGCGGCACCGCGAGGCGCTCGACGGCATGCTCGGCGCTCTCGGCGACGACCCGGAAGCGCGTGCGGCGATGCTGACGATGTTCGCTGCGCTCGGCGACCAGGAGCCGATCGTCGGCGAGTACAGGCGAAGGCTCGCGAACGCGCTGTTCTGAGCGGGACTCGGGGGCTCACGAAGTGAGCGAGCGGACCGACCGCAGCCCCGGATGACTGATCCACCGGTGGTCGGCGCCTCCGATCGGATCCGCGAGTTCTGGGACGCGGACGCGTCCACGTACGACGCGACGAAGTCGCACTCGATCTCCGACCCGCTCGAGCGTGCCGCGTGGCGGCAGGCACTCAGCGAGGCGCTTCCGCTACCGCCGGCGTCGGTGCTCGACGTCGGCGCCGGAACCGGCTCGCTTTCGCTGCTCGCGGCGGAGCTCGGGTATGCCGTCACGGGGCTCGATCTATCGCCCGGCATGCTCGCCGAGGCCGAACGGAAGGCGAACGCCATGGGCCTCGCGGATCGCGTCACGTGCGTCGTCGGCTCGGCGAGCGAACCACCGCCGGGGCCGTTCGACGTGGTGGTGGAGCGGCACGTGCTGTGGACGATCCCGGATCCTGTCGGCGCGCTTCGTTCGTGGCTCGACGTGGGCAGGCGCCTCGTCCTGTTCGAGGGCACATGGGGATCTCGTCGGCTCGTCCACCGAGCGAAGGACTTCGCCGCCCAGACGTTGCGGAAAGTGATGCGCACGCCGCCAGATCATCACGCGCCGTACCCCGAGGACGTTCTCGCAGAGCTCCCGCTCGCGCGCCTGCCTTCACCCGTTCCGCTCGTCGAGGCGGTCCACCAAGCGGGATGGCACGGCGTTCGGATCAGGCGCCTTCGCGACGTCGAGTGGGCCGCCCGGCTGCACGAGCCGTGGCCGTTCGGCTGGCTCGAGGAGCGGCCGCGCTACGTCATCGTTGCGGACGCCGAGTCATAGCTTGGCGCACCAGAAGACCTCGGTCCGATAGGGCATCAGGATCTCGTCGCGGCCTCGAAGCTCCGGATCCGAGTCGAGCATCTCCTCGACCTCGGCGATCACGCGTTCGCGCTCGTCGTCCGGCGCGCTCGCCACGTAGCTCACCGAGAGCACGCGATCGACGAACTGCTCGCGCGTCACCTTCTGCACGTGGTACGCGAGCTGGTGGTGGAGGGGCCCGAAGAGCTCGGTCCGCGTGAACGCTTCTCGCCATCGCATGTCGCGGTACCGCGGACCGTCGCCGGACAGCCGGTCGAAGATCGCGGTCAAGCGCTCGGACCAGTCGGTCGCCTCGTCTCTGACGTTCCAGATCACTCCGAGCGCGCCATCCGGACGGAGGACCCGGTGGATCTCGTGGAGCGCGCGATCGGCGTCGAACCAATGGAACGCCTGCGCCGCGACGACGGCGTCCGCGCTCGCCTCCGCGAGCGGGATCTCCTCGGCTATACCGTCGAGCACCGTGACCGACGGGCAGTTGCGTTCGAGCGCCTGACGCATCGCCGAGACCGGCTCGACGGCGACGATCCGCGCGCCGGTCGGGACGATCAGCTCGGTGAACTTCCCCGTCCCGGCGCCGAGCTCCACGACGTCAGTTCGTTCGCCGATCTCGAGCGTCCGGATGAGGAACGCCACGGAGTCGTCCGGGTACGTGGGCCGTCCGCGCTCGTATCGCTCGGCCGCCGCCTCGAAGCCCCTAGCGGCGGCGGCATGGACCCGCCGGTCGTCGCGAGTCACGTCCACAAACGCTTGGTCAGGTGGCAGACGCGACGGCGATCGAGAGCCGTCGAGGCGGCCACGCGGTCTCCTCGGTCACGAGTCGACGTTCGAAGACGTCTTCGAACCGGCGGGCCACCAGCGGCGCCATCTCGTCGACGGTGACGGTTCTCCCCGCCAGCTCGGAGAGTGATGTGACTCCCTCGTCGGAGAGCCCACAGGGAACGATCGCGTCGTACCACGACAGGTCCGTCGTGCAGTTGAGCGCGAACCCGTGGAGTGACACCCGCATCCGCATCAGGCGGACGCCGATGGCGCATACCTTCCGGTCTCCGGACCACACGCCGGTCTGGACCACGTTCCGTTCGAGCGGCACGCCGACGTCCGCCGCGGCGCGGATCACGGCCTCCTCGAGATCGCGTACGAACCGCAGCGCGTCGGGCCGCGAGCCGAGGTCGAGCACGGGATAGCCCACGAGCTGACCCGGCCCGTGGAACGTGAACGAGCCGCCCCGATCGATATACCTGAGCTCGGCTCCGGCGGCGCGGATCGCGTCTTCGGTCCACACCACGTGATCCGGTTTCGACAGCCGCCCCGCCGTGAACACCGGCGGGTGTTCGAGCAGGATCAACGTGTCTTCGCCGGTGCCTGCGAGACGCGCCTCCGCGAGCTCGTGCATCGCCGCGTTCGCTTCGTCGTAGTCGACGGGTCCGTCGGGGCGGATCAGGCGAGCCGGACGAGACATTCGCCTAAACGCCGATGTCCTCGGCGAAGTCCCACGATTCCAGGTTGTTCTTCACGCGCGACAGGAACCGCGTCGCCACCTCGCCGTCGATCACGCGGTGGTCCCACGACATCGAGATGTTCACCATCGAGCGCACGGCGATGGCGTCGTCGATCACGACCGGTCGTTTGGTGATCGCGTCGAAGGACAGGATGCCCGTGTTCGGCGTGCTGATGATCGGAACGGACGCGACCGACCCGTACGGGCCGGGGTTGGTGATCGTGAACGTCGCCCCCTGCACCTCGTCGGGCTTCAGCTGATGAGCGCGCGCCCGTTCGGCGAGGTCGGCGATCGCACGCGCGATGCCGACCGAGTTCATCCCGTCGGCGCCCTTGATGACAGGCACGATCAGGCCGGCGTCGTACGACACCGCGATGCCCATGTTGACGTAGCGATGGAGGACGATGCTCTCGCCGTCCAGCCGAGCGTTCACGTAGGGGTACTCGAGCAGCGCGTCGATGGTCGCGCGCACGACGAACGGCAGGTACGTGAGGTTCACGCCGTACTTCTGCCGGAACGCATCCTTCGCTCGCTCTCGGATCTTGACCAGGTGATCGACGTTCACCTCGACCAGGGTCCACGCCCGCGCGGTCGTCTGCGTCGAACCGAGCATGTGCTCGGCGATCCGCTTGCGGATGTGCGTGACCGGGACGACCTCTTCGCCCTG
>CALGFI010000026.1 GCA_937881155.1 uncultured bacterium
GCAGCGTGGGACCGAACGGTGGAGATCGCGTTGACCACGCCGAACCTCGAAGGGGCAACGGTGCTGACGGAGCCTGCGGATGCCGACGCGCTCACGAACGACGTCATCGAGGCGGCGCACGCGAACCTCGAGGAGCTCGGAGTCGACATCACGGGCTCGGACTTCGAGCCGATCGAGGTGACGCTCGAGGAGGGTGGTGCCTGACCCGGAGCGCTCGAGTCCCGGCGACGCGAAGACGACGCCCGCAGAGCGTTTCCGGGCCGCGCCGAGCACACGCCTAGCGGTCTCCGTGGCGGCGGGGATCACGGTCTCGACCGCGGTTGGCTTCGTCGCACCGTGGGAGGTCACGTTGCTCGCGGGATGGGACGCCGCACTGGCCGTCTACGTCGCCTGGGTCTGGGCGAGCGTGGGGGCGCTGGACGCCCAGGCGACCCAACGCGTCGCGGGAAGCGAGGACCTCTCGCATGCGGCGGCGGAGTTCGTCCTGATCGCCGCCAGCGTGATGAACCTCGTCGCGGTGGCGCTGGCGCTCGTTCACGCGAACGACGCGTCGCTCCTGGCCGCGGCGATGATCAACGTGGCCACGGTGCTGAGCGTCTCGCTGTCCTGGGCGGCCGTCCACACGGTATTCGCGCTTCGGTACGCCCGTCTGTATTACGACGCCGGGGGTCTTCGCTTCGACGGCGGTCCCCCCGATTACAGGGACTTCGCGTACGTGGCGTTCACGATCGGGATGACGTATCAGGTCTCCGATACGGCCATCGTCACGAAGGCCATGCGCCGGGTGGCACTGCGCCACACCTTGCTGTCGTACCTGTTCGGCGCCGTGATCGGCGCAACGGTCATCAACGTCGTGGTCGGCCTGTTCCGAGGATGAGGCTGAAGGACTGCGGCGCGCAGTACGGCACGCGCAGTAGTTCGGTAACGGTGCGTCGAGTGTCTCTTTCGACTTCAACGGCCTTCCGCCGGATTGACAGCGAAATGGCGGCCGCCACACGGCGTCGAAGTTGGCGATCACGTTGCGTCAAGGTGTTGACGTCTTTGCTATGCGGTGCGGCTGCGCCTCCGCGGCAAGGGCACACCGAACGGCGTGAAGGGGAGCCGCGAGACCGCGTCTCTGATCGCCACGAGATCGGCGCGATCGAGCTCGAGCAGCTCGGGCGGGGGCTCGAACATCGCGTGGAGCACTCGATCGCGCGTCTTCGCTCCGCGGGAGGTCAACACGACGGACTTCACGCGCCGGTCACCCGGCACGGTTCGGCGCTCGGCCAAACCTCGCTCCTCCAGGCGGTCGACGATCCACGTTGCGTTCGACGCATCGCACGCCCACTCCTCGGCCAGCTCGCGCATCGTTCGACCGGTCTCCGTGTCCAACGCGGCGAGCGCCCGCATGTCGTTCGGCGTAAGGCCGTACGCGGCGAGGATCCGCTGGCGCTGTCGAACGGTGTCGAAGAAGTAGCGGGCAAGTGGTTGCCACGCTTCGCGCGCTAGCGTCTGCTTGCTCCCCCGATCGGTGCCCATCTATCTCAATCGTAGGCGGTTTCAAAGAAACATTCAAGGAGCTCAAACGTCTCATCGACTCGATAGTTGCATGGTCTCAAGCATCTGTGGTATCACATGACGCCTGAACAGGAGGGTGTCGATGAGCGAGAGCGCGATCATCGCTGAAGGGCTGGAGAAGCGGTTCGGGGATGTGGAGGCGCTCGCCGGCGTCGACTTCCAAGTCCGAGCCGGCTCCGTCTTTGGTCTTCTCGGGCCGAACGGCGCCGGCAAGACCACGGCAGTTCGGATCCTCACGACGATCCTCGAGCCCGACGCCGGCCGGGCGACCGTCCTCGGACACGATGTGGTCGCCGAGGCGGAACGGGTGCGGCTCCGGATCGGTTTGGCCGGTCAATCCGCGACCGTCGACCCCAACCTCACCGGGCGCGAGAACCTCCGCCTCGTGGGACGGCTCGTGCGCCTCGACCGTCCGACCATCGCGACTCGCGCAGCCGAGCTACTCGAGCGGTTCGACCTGGCCGACGCGGCCGACCGGCCGGTCAAGACGTACTCGGGTGGGATGCGCCGGCGTCTCGACGTCGCGGCCTCGCTCGTCGGGCGTCCGCCCGTCCTGTTCCTGGACGAACCGACGACCGGGCTCGACCTGCGGAGCCGCGAGGCGCTGTGGGACACGATCCGCGCGCTCGTCGCCGAAGGCACGACGGTCCTGCTCACCACGCAGTACCTCGAGGAGGCCGACCGGCTGGCCGACCGCGTCGCGGTCGTCGACAACGGCAGGGTCATCGCCGAGGGAACGCCCCCCGAGCTCAAGGCGCAGCTCGGAAACACGGTGATCGAGTTCGGCATGGGCGACGAATCCGACGCGTCACGTGCCGAGACGGTGCTCGCCCGCCTCGGCGGGATCTCGCCGGAGCGCGAGGGCACCACGATCCGGGTTCCGTCCGGCGACGGACCTCGAGCGCTCATGGGCGTTCTCCGTGAGCTCGACATGGAGCAGCTGTTCCCGGCGACGCTGGCCGTTCGCGAACCGAGCCTCGACGACGTGTTCCTCAGGCTCACCGGTCATCACGCCGAGGCGGCGGTCGAGGAAGAAGCGGAACCCGCACCCGTGGGAGGTGTTCGTCGATGAGTGCCATCGCCATCCCGGCAGAACGGCAGGGCCTCGGCAGACTGAGCGGCGCGGTCTCCGACACGCTGGCCATGACGTGGCGCGGCTTGCTTACGTACATCCGCGTGCCCCAGCTGCTGGTGTTCTCCACCGTTCAGCCCGTGCTGTTCGTGCTGCTCTTCCGGTACGTGTTCGGCGGCGTGGTCGGGAACGACCTTTCGGTGCCGTACGTGGATTTCCTGCTCCCCGGTGTGTTCGTGCAGATGACGGTCTTCGGCGCGATGGCCACCGCGGTCGGCTTGGCAACCGACCTGAAGAGCGGCCTGCTCGAGCGGTTCAGGTCGCTCCCCATGGCGCGTTCGGCGGTTCTCGCGGGGCGCACCTCGGCGGATCTGTTCCGCAACGTTTTCGTCATCGTGCTGGTGATGCTCGTCGGGTTCGCCGTCGGGTTCCGCGTGCACACGAACGTGTTCGCGGTCCTGGCCGGGATCGGGATCGTCCTGCTGTTTGCGTACTCGATGTCGTGGACCTTCGCCGGCGTCGGGTTGGCGGTCGGCGATCCGGAGACGGCGCAGGCGGCCGCCTTCCCGATCGTCTTTCCGCTGATCTTCGCCTCGTCGCTGTTCATCCCGGTCGCGTCGATGCCCACGTGGCTGCAGGGGTTCGCAGAGCATCAGCCGGTCTCGGTGACGGCGTCGGCGGTTCGGGCGCTCATGATCGGGGGTGAGACGGCGACGTACGTCGTGCAATCGCTCGCCTGGATCGTCGCCATCATCGCCGTTGCGGCGCCGCTCGCCGTCCGGAAGTACCGCCGCACCATTTAGCCACTCGCCGGAGCAACGTCGGGCGAGCCGCCAGCCAGCGTTACGCGGGGCGACCACTCCGGGTAGCTGTGGCGCCCGCACGGCGCGCCGCGCCGCCTGACGTGGCAAGCTTTCGGCCCGTGGACCAGCGCATCGGCCACCAGATCGGCGACCTCGCCGAGGTGCTCACCAACCTCGGCGTGTTCAGGATGCACCCGGAGGACGTCATCGCCCTCTGCCCGTCGGGGTTCCGACGGGTGCCGATCAACCAGGGCTCGGACCACTACCTCTCGTTGCAGGGGTTCGCGCCCGGGCAGATCGCATACGCGCACACCCATCCGGACTCGGAGGAGTGGATCGTCGTGCTGCGCGGCGGAGGTCGGGCGCTCCTTGCCGAGAATCCCGTCCCGCTCGCGCCCGGCGTGATCATCGGTCGGGCGGCGGCGCACCCGCACGGGTTCGTGAGCGACGACGGCGGGCCGTTGCACATGATCTCGTTGCAGGTTCCGCGGCCGTCCGAGAGGACGACGACCTGGGATCAGCCCGGCGAAACCACCGATCCTGCCGACTGCGCGGTGGGCGGCACGTGTCGGCGGTGTTCGCGGTGCGGCGGGCACAGCGCGAACGTGCGCGCCCGCATCTTCGTCTGCGAGAACTGCGGCTTCGAGCTGTAAATCGGGCGTTAGCCTCGACGACGTTCGGCCCCGCCGACCGCCCGCGCGAGTTGCGCCTTGGTCATCTTCGAGCGGCCCTTGATGCCCTTGCGCTTCGCCGCCTCGTACAGCTGATCGCGCGTCCGACCGCCCGGTCCACTGTGCGAGCGCAGTCCGCCACGCCGGCCCGACGAGACATCCTTCTTCGAGAGACGGCTCGCCGTCTTGGCCTCACCCGTGCGCGCCCGCTCCTTGTTGACGGTCGCCGCGGCGATCCGCTCTGCGGTGTTCTCGCTCCGGCCGCGCCTCTTCAGGCCCTTCTTGATGTGCTTGTACTGCCGTTCGCGCTTCGTGCTCCACGTCTTCTGCGGCATCCGTCGCACCTCCGTGTCGTTCTCGTTCTTCGCCTTCCAAACGAGGTGGTCAATTGCGACACGTCCTCATTTATGCGTGTACCCCACGCACTCGCGGGTGAAGCATGACTCGCGGACTTCCTGCCAGTCGGCAATGCGGCCCGGCCGGTTGCCCGGTCGGTTCAGCCGGTTGAGGAACCTGATGTGACGTGGATGCCGCTACGGCGGCGCGCGATCGGCGGCCTCGAGCGCCATTCCGTCCGTCCGGTAGAACAGCGGCAGTCCGTCCACGATCTCCACCGAGAACCGTTTGTGGTGGATCAGCCGGTGGTGTCGCCGACACAGCAGCACGAGGTTCGACAGCGCGGTCGGTCCGCCGTTGGTCCAGTGGACAACATGGTG
>CALGFI010000027.1 GCA_937881155.1 uncultured bacterium
ACCTGCTCGACGCCGCGGATGATGCGATCGCCCGAGACGAGCATGCCGCCGATGATGACGAGGCCGAACACCACGAACCGGAGCGAGGTGGGCAGGCCCATCGTCCGCAACATCTGGTTCAGACCGGTGAGGAAGAGGGCGGCCACGAACGTGGACAACGGGCTGGCCAGACCCCCCGTCAGGGAGGCCCCCCCGATCACCACGGCCGCGATCGGGCCCAAGAGGTACTGCGTGCCGACGGCCACTCCCGGGCTGCGGATGAGTCCGGCAAGCGCCACGCCGGCGATGGCGTAAAAGACCGCGGCCACCACGTAGACGAGGATCTGGTTCAGGTTCACCCGAACGCCGACCACGTTGGAGGCCACAGGGTTCGCGCCCACGACCTGAAACCTCCGACCGACGGCCGCGTAGCGAAGGCCGAGGACCAGAGCGATGGTGATCGCGGCACCGACCCAGAACACAGGGCTCACACCGAGGACGCGGTTGGACGTCCACTCTGAGAGACCGCGTGGCACCGGGCTCTGGACCGGGAACGTGCTTCCGTAGCGGTTCACCACGCCGACCACGATCAGACCCACCGCCAGGGTGGTGATGAGCGCGTTCAGCTTGAGCCCGCCGATCAGGATGCCGTTGACCAGTCCGACGACTACGGCGACGACGATCGCGGTGGCAATGGCGATTGGGATGTTCTCGTTCGAGCCGTCCCCGACACCAACCATGATGACCGCCGACAGGCTCATCGTCCCGGGGACGCTGAGATCGATCCCGCCGGTCATGATGACCAACATCTGGCCGAGGGCGGCGATGCCCAGGACCGCTCCATAGGGAGCGATGGCGCGCACGGCGACACGACCGAGGGTCGCCGGGGCCCAGATCGAGGCCACGATCACGAGAACGAGGAGAGCGATGTACACCGGCATGTACCGGGACGCCACGACGAACGACGTCAGGGCGGACGAAGTTGGCGCCCTGCGCTCGATCATCGCTCGTCTCCCGCGCCGGCGCGCACGACGAGGGCGCCGGCGGCCGCGACCCGCTCTCGCGCGGCCATCGCCAACGCGCGGGCGCGCTCGACATCGGCGTCGAGGACTCCGTCGCGCATCAGCGTGCGTCCCGCGGCGAAGACCCAGCCGACGTTCGACGTATCCATCCCCCACACCACCGCACCGATGGGGTCGTTGATCGGGTAGATGTTCGGCCGGTCGGTCCGGAGAACGACGACGTCGGCCTGCTTGCCGGGCTCGAGGGATCCGGTGATCGTGTGCAGCCCGGCCGCCGCCGCTCCATCGATCGTCGCGAGCCGGATGACGTCGCGAGTGCTCATCAACTTCGGAAGCGCGGCCTTGCCCGCGAGCTTTCGGTCGAACAGGACGGCGTGCTGCAGGGAAATCGTCTCGCGCATCTGCGCGAACAGGTCCCCGGGGGCGACGCGTTCGTCGTCCACGCCGAGCGCCGGCCTGATGTCGTGATCGATCAGCAATTGGATGGGCGGTGCCCCGAGTCCGCCGGCCATCTCGCTCGACGGCGTCACCGAGACGGAAGTGCCGGACGACGCTAGCGCCCTCGCCGCCGCGTCATCGAGCCCGAAGGCGTGTACGAGCGTCACGTCCGATCCCAGCACGCCTCGCTCTGCCAGCCGTGCGATCGCGCTGGAGCCGGAAACGTTCGAGCCGCCGTGGACGTGGATGCGCAGCCCGAGCTCGCGCGAGAGCGCCACCGGATCGCCGTCAGAACCGACACCGTCCGAGGTCAGGTCGAGCCCGAGGGCGATCGTCGTCCGCGGTCCCACTTCCTCACGCATTCGCGTGATCACGTCTCGGGTCGGCATGCGCGGGCCGGCGTTCGACGCGTCGCCGAGACCGCAAACGAACACGGTTCGCGCGCCCGCGTCGGCGTGAGCCTGAAGCGCCGCGGCGGCGAGCGCTGGATCGACCGGGAGATCGGACCAGTCGACCACCGTGGTGATCCCGGCTTCGACCGCCCCCAGCAAGCCGACAAGCGTCGCCGCGTACACGTCATCGGGTTGGAGTTGATCGCCGAGCTTCGCTGGGTCCAAGACCTCGCCGTTCGTCGACGCGTCGCCCAGGTTTCTGAACAACGACCGCCACGTGTGGCGGTGCGTGTCGACGAAGCCCGGCATGACGATCGTTTCGCTGGCGTCGACGTTCTCGGCATCGCGGGCGCGAACGCCGGAGCCGACCTCGGCGATCCTGCCGTCCTCGATCAGCACGTCGGCGGTGGCGAAGTTCGGCGTCTTCTTCCCGAGCGTGAGGACACATCCGCCGCGGAGCAGGGTGCGGCTCGTCACTGGGCGGACGGGGATCGGACGTGACGTGACCGATGACCGCGGACGTCAAGCTCCGGCGCGATCCCGCCGCGACCCCCCTCGGTGACGAACGAGTGCCCCCCCACCGTTCAGCAACGCTACACATCTTGCTCCCGGCGCGCTAGGGACCCTCGCCGCCCCGAACCGTGCCTGACGCAGGCGATCGACGTCAGCCGGAGCAGGGTGGGAACAGCGTTGCTGCACACCGAGCGGGCATCCAGGCGGTCCTTCGGGCCGGACGTCGAAGCGAGTACGGTCAGCCGTCGCGACCAACGACGAACCAGATCCCGTGGACCGGCTCGTCGCCGAGGTTCCACAGCCGGTGCGGCTGCGTGGACTCGAACGAGATCGAGTCGCCCGGTCCGAGCTCGTGCCGCTCGAACGTGAGCTGGACGCCGAGCCGTCCGGAGATGATGTAGCCGTACTCTCGTCCGGGGTGTCGCATGAGCCGGTCGTCGGGTGACGACGACCCTGCGACGTCGTAGATCACATGGAGGAAGTCGACGTCCTCGTCGTCGCTGGTGAGGCGCTCCCACCGGACGCCGGAGGCCAGGTCGAGCGCGTGTCGCTCCTCCGAGCGCACCACTGACCCCGGCCCCGATCCCTCCGACGTGGTGGTGGTCCCGCCGGCGATCGCCACGGCCGTCTCGTGGCTATGGACTTGGAACACGTGATCGAGCGAGACGCCGAGCTCCGTGACGATCGCGTACAGCGTGCTGACCGATGGCTTGGATTGTCCGGATTCGATCTGCGATATCAGGCTGGCCGAGACGCCGAGCCGTCGTGCGAGCTCGCGCTGGCTGATCCTGACGCGCTCCCGCTCCTCGCGCAGGCGTGAACCGATCTCGCCCAGCTCACCCGGCACACATCCCCCTTGCCCACCGGCGCCTGCCTTCCGGCGCACCCTAACATGCGACATTCGTTCCATTCGTGCTGAACGACCGTCGCGTATCACTGGACGATGAGCCTCGGGACTTGCGAGCAGGGCGGATGACGTGGGACGCTCCGGCCCCTATCGTGCAGTCCCGCTTTCCGGTACGCGCCGGGCGGACGCTCGAGGGAGGTGCCGGGCATGGATGGATTCCCCGTCGCGACGACGCCATCGCCGGGTCTTCACGGCGTCGATTGGGAGAACCGCGTCGACTTCGGGCGCCTTCGCGAGTACCGGCTTTCGCGCGTCCACGAGCAGCTCGACGCCTCCGACCTCGGCGCCGTACTGCTGTTCGAGACCAGCAACATCCGCTACGCGACGAGCACCCACATCGGGTACTGGGCATTCAACAAGGGCGAGCGGTACGCGCTCGTGACGCGCACGGGACCGCCGCGCATCTGGGACTTCGGATCGGCGGCACGCGCGCACCGTTTGCAGTTGCCGCAGCTGTACGACGAGACGAACGCCGTCGGCGGCAATACGGGGCTGCAGGGCGCGATCTCGCCGGCGGTCGGGCTGCAACGACGCGCGGCCGAAGAGATCCGGTCGGTGCTCAAGGACGACGGGGTCGGCGACATGCCCCTCGGGGTCGACGTGGCCGAGACGTCGGTGTTCCTCGAGCTGCAGCGGGCCAAGGTCGAGGTCCGCGACGGCCAACAGGCGATGATGCTCGCGAGGGAGATCAAGAGCTCCGACGAGATCACGCTGCTCACACAGGCCTGCGCGATGGTCGACGGCGTCTACCAGGACATATTCGAGTTCCTGAAGCCGGGCGTGCGCGAGAGCGACGTCGTCGCTCTCGCCCACGCCCGCCTGTTCGAGATGGGCTCGGAGTTCGTCGAGGCGATCAACTCGATAGCCGGCGAGCGCTGCAGCCCTCACCCCCACGTCTTCTCGGACCGGCTGATCCGCCCCGGCGACCAGGCGTACTTCGACATCATCCACGTGAACAACGGCTACCGGACCTGCTACTACCGCACGTTCGTCGTCGGTCGCGCGACCCAGGCCCAGCGCGACGCGTTCACCCGCTCGCGCGAATGGATGGACGCGGCCATCGACCTGGTGAAGCCGGGGAACACGACCGACCAGATCGCGGCGGTGTGGCCGAAGGCCGAGGAGTTCGGGTTCAAGGACGAGTTCGACGCGTTCGGCCTGCAGTTCGGGCACGGCGTCGGCGTCGGCCTCCACGAGCGCCCGATCATCAGCCGGCTGAACTCGTTCGAGGAGCCGATCGAGCTCAGGGAGGGCATGCTCTTCGCCCTCGAGACGTACTGCCCGGCAACTGATGGGCGATCGGCGGCGCGGATCGAGGAAGAGGTCGTCGTGACCGAGTCGGGCCCCAAGGTCATCACGCTGTTCCCGTGTGAAGAGCTGATGGTCGCCAACGAGTACTGACGTGAGCAAGGCCGTTCGCTCTCGCAGCGACAAGCCGCGGACCGACGAAGCCGTTCGGCTCGAGATCTACCGGATGATGGTCGAGGCTCGGCTGTTCGAGCGCCGCGTGCACGACCTGTTCCTGCAAGGGCTGGTCAAAGGCACCTCGCATCTGGCGCTCGGTCAGGAGGCGATCGCCGCCGGCTACGCGGCCGTCCTGCAGCCGAACGACCTCGTGTACTGCACGTATCGCGGTCACGTCCACACGCTGCTCCGCGGCGCACCGATGGCCGCGCTCATGGCCGAGCTGCTCGGCCGGGCGAACGGCATCTGCGGCGGTAAGGGCGGCTCGATGCACTTGACCGACGTGTCGAAGGGCGCCATGGGGTCCTACGCGATCGTCGGCGCGCACATGCCGATCGCCGCCGGCGCGGCGTGGGCAGCGAAGGAACGGGAGACGGGACAGGTCGTCGTGTGCTTCTTCGGTGACGGGACGACCAACATCGGCGCGTTCCACGAGGCGCTCAACTTCGCCGTCGTGTGGGAGCTGCCGGTCGTGTTCGTCTGCGAGAACAACCTGTACATGGAGTACACGCCGATCCGTTCGGTGACGGCCGTCGAGAACCCGGCCGCCGACCGCGCGAGCGCGTACGCCCTCGAGCCGATCCTCGTCGACGGCAACGACCCCGACGAGATGCACGCGGTCGCGCGGCGAACGGTGGACCTCGCTCGGAGCGGTGACGGTCCGTCGTTGGTGGAGGCGCGGACGTACCGCCACGGTGGCCATTCGCGCGCGGACCCCGCCAAGTACCGACCGGAAGAAGAGGTCGCCGAATGGGTGGCCCGCGATCCGATCCCCTCGCTCCGCGAGCGATTGATTGCCGACGGCATCGACGCGACCACACTCGACGAGATCGATCGCGCGGCCGAGCGCGTCGTCGACGACGCCACCGCGGAGGCGCAGGCGGGGCCGCCGCCCGACCGCTCGACGCTCCTCACCGAGCTGTGGGCGGACGGAGGTTCCGAGTGGCGGAACTGACCTACCGAGAGGCCGTCTCCCGCGCGATCGCGCAGGAGATGGAGCGCGACGAAACCGTGTACTTCATCGGCGAGGACGTCGCGGCAGCGGGCGGTGTCTTCAAGACGACGGAGGGACTGCTGGAGCGGTTCGGTCCGCGTCGCGTTCGCGACACGCCGATCTCCGAACAGGCGATCGTCGGCGCCGTGATGGGCGGAGCCATGAACGGCCTCCGACCGATCGCCGAGATCATGTTCAGCGACTTCTTCGCCGTCTGCTGGGACATGATCGCCAATCAGATCGCGAAGACGCGCTACATGACGAACGGACAGGTCGCCCTTCCGCTGGTGATCCGGACGGCGAACGGCGGCGGCGTCCGCTTCGGCGCTCAGCACTCGCAGAGCGTCGAGGCATGGGCGATGGCGATCCCGGGACTCAAGGTCGTCGTCCCGTCGAACCCAACCGACATGATCGGGCTGTTCGCTGCGGCCGTTCGCGATCCCGATCCGGTGATCGTCGTCGAGCCGAAAGCGCTGTACGCGATGAAGGCCGACGTTCCCGACGGCGAGATCGTCGACCGGCTCGGCGCGGCCACTGTGCTTCGCGAGGGATCCGACGTGACGATCTGCGTGCTTGGCTCGATGGTCCATCGAGCGATGGACGCTGCCGAACGGCTCGCTGCGGACGGCATCGGAGCCGAGGTCATCGACGTTCGTTCGCTCGTACCGCTCGACACGCAGGCGATCCTCGCGTCGACGACCAAGACGGGGCGGTTCGTGACCGTCGAGGAGAGCCCGCGGCTCTGCGGGTGGGGCGCAGAGGTCGCATCGATCGTCGCGGAAGAGGTCTTCTACGACCTCGACGGTCCTGTCGTCCGGATCACGACCCCGCACATCCCGCTGCCTTCTACCGACGCGCTCGAGGACCTGGCGATCCCGTCACCCGACGTGATCGTGGAACGGGTCAAGGCGTCGATGGGATGACGACCCGATCGAGGCCGGTCCGCGGCGAGAAGCGCTCGTGAGCCCGAGCCACGTCGTCCGGAGCCGCGCGGACGCCACGTACGACGTCCCTCCGCTGTACGAGCCCCACGTTCAAGGATTCCGGAGGTGGACCATCGTCGACGAAGCCGCCGGATCGGTTCACGCGGGGTTCGGCCTGGGCGAGATGGACCCGGGCGGCCGTATCGACCCACACGTCCACTCATTCGAAGAGAGCCTCTACGTCCTGGAGGGCGAGGTCGTGTGGCGGACTCCCGGCGCGGCCGTGCTCATGCGGCCGGGCGATTACGGCGTGGTCCCCGTCGGCATCACGCACGCACTGCGGAACGAAGGGACGACGACGGCGCGCTGGGCCGCGATGTCGTCCCCGGTCCCGCGACGCGCGCATCACGGCGACACCTACTTCGTTCCGGAGTTCGCCGACGCCGACGCGGTGCCCGTCGATCCGCGCGATCCGCGAACGCGTTCGTTCGGTCACATCGACCCCGCCAACATGGACGTCGGGAACCAGCGTCAGGAGATGCTGGCCGTCTCCGCGAGCATGCGGACGGCGCTGCTCGTGTACAGCGGCATCACCGTGAAGATGATGGTGGACACCGATCTCGGTGCGAACCTGTCGACGATGTTCATGGTGCAGTACGAGACGCGCGGTGTCGCCGGCCCGCACGACCACCCGCTCGAGGAGACCTACTTGATTCTGGACGGCCACGTCGACGCGACGTTCGACGGCGCTCAGTACCGGCTCGAGCCCGGTGACGTCGCATGGGCGGGCGTCGGGTGCGTGCATTCGTTTACGAACCCTGGACCGGGAACTGTGCGATGGCTCGAGACGCAGGCGCCGCAGCCGCCGGCCAGGCACTCGTACCGATTCGCGCGCGACTGGGATTACCTGCAACAAGCGCTGACCGAGCAGACGGAGGCGGTGCGGGAATGAGCGATGGCGTGGTGGTGGTCGTCGGTGCGACGGCCGGTCTCGGCAAGGAGGTGGCTCGCCACTACGCAGGTGCCGACCGCGATGTGGTGATCACCGGACGCGACGAGGCGCGCGTGAAAGAGGTCGCCGATGAGCTCGGCGGGAAGACGACGGGGGTCGCGCTCGACCTGTCGCGGCCGAACGAGATCGCGGACGCGCTCCGCGGCGTCGGCGACGTCCACCGGCTCGTCCTCGCCGGAGTCCAGCGCGACCAGAACACGATGCGCGGTTACGACGTGGACGCGGCCATCCGGCTGGTGACCCTCAAGCTCGTCGGCTACACCGAGGTCGTGCACGCGCTGATGGATCGGCTCCGAGACGACTCTTCCATCCTCATCTTCGGCGGGCTGGCGAAGGAACACCCGTACCCCG
Source organism: uncultured bacterium (assembly GCA_937881155.1). Taxonomy (GTDB): domain Bacteria; phylum Actinomycetota; class UBA4738; order UBA4738; family HRBIN12; genus CALGFI01. The sequence goes on from CALGFI010000027.1 coordinate 7,996, forward strand.
GCTCGATGACGGTCACGACGATCAACCACGGTGTTGACGGCCTCGTGCGGTCGCTCACGTTCGAGCTCGCGCCCATCCGGGTGAACGCGATCCATCCGGGAATCGTCGAGGACAGCCCGTTCTGGGGTGGGAAGACGGAAGCGCTCGACGGGCACCGCGCACGAACGACGACCGGGCGTTTGGTTCAGATGCAGGACATCGTGGACGCGGCGGTCATGATGCTGGAGAACCCCTCGATCGTCGGCGCGGAGCTCAGGGTGGACGCCGGCTGGTCTCTTCCTCTGTAGGCACATGACCACCGTCGCCGTTCTGGGCACCGGACGGATGGGCGGCGCCATGGTCGGAACGCTGTCGCGCGCCGGCTTCGACGTCGTCGCGTGGAATCGATCGAGCGGAAAGGTCGAGCACGTGGCAGCGTCTGCCGGCGCGAACGTCGCCGACACCCCGACCGAAGCCATCCGCGACGCGGACGTCGTCGTCAGCAGCCTCGCCGACGACGCCGCGGTCGAGTCCGTCTTCGGGCAGACGACCGAGGCGCTGCACGAGTCGCAGATCGTGTTGGAGATGAGCACGATCTCCCCCGTCACGACACGCCGGATCGGCGAGCGGGTGCTCGCTCGTGGCGCCGGCTACCTCGACGCGCCGGTCTCCGGAAGCGTGTCGCTCGTCGAAGCGGGGAACCTGACGATCATGGTCGGCGGCGACGGGGCAACGCTCGACCGAGGCCTTCCCGTGCTCGACGCCCTCGCGGGCAAGATCCTGCACGTCGGCACCCTCGGTGCGGGCGCGACGATGAAGCTCGCGGTCAACGCGCTCGTCCACGGCCTCAACGTCGCACTCTCGGAGTCACTGGTCCTCGCCGAACGCGCCGGCGTCGACCGATCGGAGGCGTACGAGGTGTTCGCCTCGGGGGCGGCGGCGGCACCGTTCGTCCTTTACAAGCGCGCTGCCTACGAACGGCCGGACGACACGCCCGTCGCGTTCAGCCTCGAGCTCGTGGCGAAGGACCTCGACCTGATCCTCGGCCTGGCCGACGACGTGGGCCTGCCGATGAAGCAGGCCACGATCAACCGTGAAACCGTCGATGAGGCCATCCGCGCCGGTCTCGGCGAACACGACCTCAGCGCGCTCGCCGTTCACCTTCGAGCGCTCTCGTAGGAATCGCGCGTCGTCTGTTTGTTACGGTGCGGCCGTGAACGGAGCGGTCCTGCGCGACGCGTTCGGCCACCACGTGTGGGCGACGCTCCGACTGCTCGACGTCTGCCTCGAGCTCACTCCCGAGCAGCTCGCGACGACGGTTCCCGGAACGTACGGGTCGATCCTCGACACGTCGCGCCACGTGGTCGGAGCAGATGCGTGGTACCTGTCGAGGATGACCGACGATCCGGCCTTCCGGGTCGACGAGGAGCAGATGGATCTTGCCGAGATCCGCGCCGTCATGGAGCGGAACGGCGACGCGTGGACGCGCATCATCGAAGGCGACATCGACCCCGATGCGGTCGAGATCACCCCGCAAGAGGATGGATCCGAGTTCCACACGCCGAAAGGGATCCGGATCGCGCAGGCGCTCCACCACGGGACCGATCACCGCAGCCAGATCTGCACGGCGATCACCACGCTCGGCATGGAGCCGCCCGACGTCGACGTGTGGGCCTACGGCGAGCTGTACGGCCGGACGGCGGACATCCCCGCGCCGTCCTGACGCGGTAAGGATCTCCGGCATGTCCGGGAGCCGATCGGTGGACGATCTCGGGCCGCTCGTCTCGGACTGGCCGGTGGAGACGGTATCGGCGGGCGTGACCGACGCACGTAGCACAGTCGGCCTTGCGGGCGATCCCGATCGCGCCGCGCGCATCGCGTCCGTCGGAAAGCTCCTAGTGGGCATGGCGGCGATGGTCGCGCTCGAGGAAGGCGCCATCGCTCTGGACGAGCCGGCAGGACCAGAAGGCTCGACCGTTCGGCACCTGCTCGCGCACGCGTCGGGGCTTGCGTTCGACGGTCACCTGGTGCTCTCCCCGCCGGGCAGACGCCGGATCTACTCGAACACCGGTATCGAGGTGTTCGCGGACCACCTCGCGACGCGTACCGGGATGTCGTTCGGGGAGTACCTACGCGCAGGAGTTCTCCAACCGCTGGCGATGCAACAGACGGAGCTGCGCGGCTCACCGGCACACGAGGTCTGGAGCAGTGTCGGAGACCTGATGTCCTTCGCGCGCGAGCTTCTTTCGCCCACGCTCGTCGCGCAGAAGACGCTCGGCGAAGCGACGCGCCCGCAATTCGCGGAGCTCGCGGGCGTCCTCCCTGAGGTCGGGCGGTTCGACCCGAACCCGTGGGGGCTCACCTTCGAGATCCGCGACGACAAACGACCGCACTGGACGGGGGCGCGGAACTCGCCGGAGACGTTCGGGCACTTCGGTGGGTCGGGCGCGTTCCTGTGGGTCGATCCCGTCGCCGGAATCGGCGCCGCCGCGATCGCCGACCGGGAGTTCGGGCCCTGGGCGCTCGACGCGTGGCCGCCGTTCTCCGACGCGGTGCTCGAACGGTCCGCGGTGCGGCGCGGGTAAGGTTCGCGATTCCGCCCCCCGGTCAGGACCTCCGGGCACGCCGGATGCCTCTCTTCCAGGCACGGAAGGGTTGGTTGCCGTTCGGGAAATCCCCCACGCGAACCCGAAGAAAGTACTGATGGGCTACTGCACCACTCCTGCCGATACCTCTTTCATAGGAACCGGGGACCACAGAGGTGGAAGGACCGGGATGGATCGGATCAGCATCCTCATCGCCGACGACGAGGAGACGGTCGTCGAGACCCTCGCGGCCGTCGTGGCCGCCGAGCCGGATCTGGAGGTCGTCGCCTCGGCCCACGACGCAGGCACGGCGATCGAGCTCGCGTCGCGGGAGCAGCCGGACGTCGCGATCGTCGACGTGCGGATGCCCGGCGGCGGCGG
>CALGFI010000028.1 GCA_937881155.1 uncultured bacterium
CAGGGCCTGCGTTCGTTCACGACGTCGATCTACCAGGCGCCCGGGCGGCTGAACCTGTTCGACCTGGACGGCGTGAAGGTGTTGATCGACTACGCGCACAACGCCGCGGGGCTCGAGAAGCTCGGCGAGTTCGTCGAACGCCTCACGTCGGACCCGAAACCGGGCCCGCGCGCCGGCGCGGCGTCGTGGAACGCGAACTTGCGCGTCGCCGTCGTGGCCACGGCGGGGGACCGGCGCGACCAGGACATGCGCGAGCTCGGGCGGGTCGCCGGCAGGTACTTCGACGACGTCATCGTGCGCGAGGATCGGAACACGCGCGGCAAGGCTCGCGGCGTGACCGCCGAGCTGATCGTTGAGGGTGTTCGCGACGCCATGACCCAAGGCGCCCGCGCGGGCAACGTCGAGGTCGTCCTGGACGAGATGGACGCGACCCGCCGCGCGCTCGATCGCTCGCGTCCTGGTGACCTGGTCGTCCTGTGCGTCGACTACGCGACCGACGTGTACAAGGAGCTGGAGCGGAGGCGCTCGCTCGCGGCGCCGACCGTCATGCGCGCCGGCAACGGGCAGGACGGATGGCAGGTGGCGGGCGGCGACCCGGACCTCGTCGCGATCGTCGACGAGACCGGCCTTTGAACGAGCAGGGGTCCGGGCGAACGACGCGCCCGCGTTCGATCCTGGCCGGGATGCTGATGCTCGCGCTCACGGCGGTGTTCGTCGTGATGGGAATCGACGCCGTCCTCGACGCGTTCGTGACCGGGCGGCTCGATCGGGACACCTACCTCACCGCCGTCGGCTTCGGCCTCAACGTCGAGGAGATGAAGAACTTCCTCGCCATCGTCGGCATCGTGATCCTCGCGCTGTGCGTGGTGACGACGATCGAGGCGATCGGCGTGCTCGGAAGCCGCGAGGGCGTTCGTCACGCGGCCGTCGGAACCTTCCTCGTCTTCTCCGCGGTCACGCTGATCCTGTCGATCGCCGAGCTGATGTCCGACGAGGTCGAGCGCAGCGTCGCCGTCGCGATCGTCATCGGCGTGGTCGACGGGGTGATCGTCTACCTGCTGGTCCACGAACGCACGACCGCGGAGTTCGAACTGGCCGAGCGCGCACGCGATCGCGCGCGGTCGGTTCGCGTCGCGGAGCGTGCCGCGCGAAGGACCTCTCGGGCGTAGCGAGACTTAGTCCTCGGACCCCCGCTTCCACTTGATGCTGCAGCCGACGCTCGGTCGCTGGTCGGGTGGCGCCTCCCGTCCCTCGAGCACGGCGTCGATAGCGGCGCGCAGGTGCTCTCCAGTCACGGGGATCCCGCTGCGGGGCCGGCTGTCGTCGAGCTGCCCCCGGTACACGAGTTCCCGCGCCGGGCCGTACAGGAAGAAGTCGGGCGTACAGGCCGCGCCGAACGCCTTGGCGACCTCTTGAGTCTCGTCGAACAGGTACGGGAACCGGTAGCCCGCGAGCCGGGCTTCCTCGGCGAGGCTCTCCGGCGCGTCTTCGGGGTAGGTCTCGGGATCGTTCGAGCTGATCGCGACGAAGGCGACGTCCGCGTTCGCATAGTCGACGGCGAGGCGAGCGAGCTCCTCCCGAACGTGCGCGACGTACGGGCAATGCCGGCAGATGAACATGACGAGCAGGGCGGTGGTTCCGCCGACGTCGGCGTCGCTCACCGTCCTTCCGGTCGTCACGTCGGGTAATGCGAATGAAGGCAGCCGGCTGCCGAGGTCCGACATCGTGGAAGTTGCGGCCATTCGATTCTCGCTCCTTGCTCGAACCCTCGTCCGTTGGACGTCAACGTCGATGCTACTTGGCGGCGCGTGAACGACGTGCCGCCGCCACGTGCCGCCGAACCATGGTGGGCGTGAGGCGCACGCCGCCGTTCTCCCCGAGCCATGCGAACACCTCCGGCCGCATCCCGAGCGCCGTCACCGCGACCACGTCGCCGCGGCGCGAGCGCTGCAGCATCGCCCGGAGTGCCGAGAGCTCGTCTGGATGGACGTCCACGTCGTCCGCTCCGGCGTCGATCGCGCCGGCTCGAAGTCCGTCGATCACGTCCTCGCGTTCGCGACCGCGCAGGTAACGCAACAGCTCCGCGATCACCACGTGGTCCGCGCCGCGAGCCGCGCGATACCCGACCCGATGCAAGATCTCGTCCGTTCGGTCACCGGCGGCGCAGATCGCCAGCCAGATCTCTGCGCCTGCAGGCCTGAGCCCGTCGCACAGTTCAATGAGCCCCCGCATGCCGGCTTCGTTGTGCGCGTAGTCGACGACGACCGCGCGGCCGTCGAGCTCGAACAAGTTCGCCCGTCCGGGGTTCCGCTCGGGATCGAGGACGAACGAGCGGAGCCCCTGCACGACGGCCCGCTCGGGTAACCCGATCCCGAGCGCGGCCGAGGCCGCCTGCATCGCGTTCATCACGTTCATGCTCGAGATGCCGGCGATCGTGACGGGGACGTCGACGAGCGGCACGAGCGCGCGCGAGTGCGAGCGCTCCAGCACGGTCATCCAACCGTCGAGCGGAACCGTCGCGCGTCCGCCCTCCACGAGCGTCTCGCGCACCGCGGGGTGGTCGGGATCGAGCGAACACATCCAGATGCGGCCGCTCGCACCGCGCCGCATCGAGAGCACGCGCGGGTCGTCCGCGTTCAGCACGTCCCATCCCTCGGATCGCGTGATCTTCGTGATCGTCGCCTTCACCTCGGCGAGCTGGTCGAGCGTCCGGATGCCGAGCAGTCCGAGATGATCGGCCGACACGTTCGTCACGATCGCCGCGTCGTTGTGCAACACCCCGATCCCGCGCAGCAGGATGCCGCCACGCGCCGTCTCCAGTACGGCAACGTCCGGCCGCTGCTCGAGGGCCTTCGCCGCGCCGCCGAACCCCGAGTAGTCGCCCTCCTCGATGAGCTCGTCGTCGTCGCGGTACACGCCGTCGGTCGACGAATACGCGACGCGCTTGCCGGCCGACCGCACCAGGTGAGCCAGCAGGCGCACCGTCGTCGTCTTGCCGTTCGTCCCGGTGACCGACACGACCGGGATCATCGGATCGGGCACGCTCGGTTCCTCGCCAGGTTCCGCGGCGGCGACCCGCTCGGCGACTTCGGCGAGCGTTCGGTCGAGCGACCGGCGTGCGTCGAACGTCGACAGCAGGCGCGCGATCTCGTTCCCGGCAGCCTCAGCCGTACCGCGGCGTCGCCAGGGGAACGACACGACGATCTCGTCGGCACCGGGCCCGGGTCGGCCTCGGACGGCCAGGCGGATGTTGCCCTCCGTGGCGAGCCGGCGTGCGAGCGTCGCGCCGAGCCGCGCCACCGCGCGCCGGCGCTGCTCCGTGTTCGGGCGGCCGGGTCGCGAGACCAAGCGCGTCAACTCGAGCACCCGCGCGAAGCGTTCCTCCCGCATCGCGAGCCAGCCGTGCACGCGCATCTGCACCTTGATGGCCGGTCGCGGGAAGTACAGGTTCGGCCCCTCGAGCACGCGGAGCTCCACCAGCTCACCGCGCGGCTCGGCCATCGCTACGCGACTTCGCCCGCGCGGTAGCGGCGGAACGACGGCACGAGCCAGGCAATCAGCCCCGCTCCCACGATGCACAGCAAGCCGCCGGAGACGATCGACACGGTCGGCGTGAACGCCGATGCGACGAGCCCGGCCTCCAGGTCGCCGAGCCGCGGCCCGCCGGCCACCACGAGGATGTGGATCGCGAACAGGCGCCCGCGGAGATCCTCCGGGACTGTGACCTGCAGGATCGTGTTGCGGAACACGGCAGAGATCACGTCGGCGGCGCCGGCGACCGCGAGGAAGAACAGTCCGAGCCACAGGTTCGAGCCCACGACCCCGAACGCGGTGATCCCGGCCCCCCAGACGACGACGGCCCAGATCACGGCGAGGCCCTGATGACGCACCCGACCGATCCAGCCGGTCGTGGCGGCGCCGAGGAAGGCCCCGACGGCCGGCGCGGCGAACAACAGCCCGGCGACCGCCGTCCCCCCGCCGAACTGTCGTAGAGCAAGCACGGGGAAGAGCGCGCGCGGCATGCCGAAGACCATGGCGATGATGTCGATCACGAACGTCGACTGGAGCAGCCGCCGCCCGCGAAGGAACGAGAATCCCTCTCGCACCGCTCGCCAGCCGACCGATGCACGTTCGCTCCTCGCCGGAGGCATCGGACGGATCGAGATCGACGCGAGCAGCAGCAGTCCGATCGACGCGAGATCGATCGCGTACGCCCACGCGAAACCGAGACTCGCCACGATCACTCCCGCGAGCGCCGGTCCGATCAACCCCGCGCCGTTCCACGTGAGCTGGTTCAGCGCGGCTGCCGCCGGAAGTTGCGAGCGGTCGAGGAGACGTGGCGTCATGGCGCTCCGGGTCGGGCTGTCGATCGCGCTGGTCGCCGCGATACCGGCCACGGCGGCATAGATCAGACCGATCGGTGGGTCGCCGAGGAGCGCTCCGGCGAAGAGCATGCCCGACGAAACCAGGTATCCGACCTGCGCGGCGATCAGGATCTTCCGACGATCGAACGCGTCGAGGAACGTGCTCCCGACGAGCGTTCCCACCACGAGCCCGAGGAAGCCCACGAGGCCGACCAGGCCGACGGCCGCGGAGGATCTCGTGAGGTCGAAGACCTGGACATAGGTCGCGACGATCGTGAACTGCGAGCCGAGGGTCGAGGCCAGAAGACCCAGCCACAGCCGCCGAAAGTCACGCGACGCTCGCAGCGGCGACACATCCACGGCGACGCGACGAACCTTCTGACCAACCCGAGAGCGTCTCGTCGACGCGATGGGTTCGGGCGCCTCCCCCGACATGGGTGCGACGCTAACAGCGCCGCAGATCCGCCTTTTTCAGCGGCACGAGCTCGGCACCTCTGCCGTGGTGGCGGCTACCCGACGGAGCCGATCGCCTCGTCGAGGACGTTCAACCCCTCATCGAGCAGCGACTCCTCGATCGTGAGCGGCGGCAGGAGCCGGATCACGTTGTCGTACGTGCCCGCCTTGAGGATCACGACGCCGTTCTCCAGGCAGGTCCGGACGATCGCGTTGCCGCTCTCGGCGTCGAGCGGCTCCTTCGACTGCCGGTCCTTGACGAGCTCCATCGCCGTCATCATCGCGCGGCCGCGAACGTCGCCGATCACTGGGTGACGCTCCTGCATCTCGTGGAGCCTCGAGAGCACGCGATCACCGAGGGTCCTCGAGCGCTCGAGCAGGTTCTCGCGCTCGATCTGATCGAGCACTGCCAGCGAGGCAGCGGCCGCGACGGGGTTCCCGCCGTACGTGCCGCCGAGGCCGCCGACATGCACGCTGTCCATCGCGTCGGCGCGTCCGGTCACAGCGCTGATCGGAAGCCCGCCGCCGAGCGACTTCGCGCTCGTGATGAGATCCGGGACGACGTCCTCGTCCTCGATGGCGAACCATCGGCCGGCGCGACCCATCCCGCTCTGGATCTCGTCGGCGATGAACAGGATGCCGTGCTCTGCGCAGATCTCGGCGAGACCCTTGAGGAACCCGGGCGCCGGGAACACGAACCCGCCCTCGCCCTGGACCGGCTCGACGATGACGGCGGCGATGTTCTCCTCGCCGATCACCTTGTGCATCTCGTCACGCGCGTAGGCGAGCGCCTCGCGCGCCGCGTTCTCCGGACCGGTGGGCCAGCGATAGGGGTAGGCGAACGGCAGACGGTAGATCTCGGGCGCGAACGGCCCCATGCCCTGCTTGTAGGGCATGGACTTCGCGGTCAGGGACATCGCGAGCAACGTGCGCCCGTGGAACGCGTGGTCGAACGTCACGATGGCCTGCCGGCCCGTGAACTTCCGGGCGATCTTCACCGCGTTCTCGACGGCCTCGGCCCCCGAGTTGGCGAACATCGTCTTCTTCTCGAAGTCGCCCGGCGCGAGCGCGTTCAGGCGTTCGGCGAGCTCGATGTAGGGCTCGTTCGCCGTGACGTGGAAGCACGTGTGCGTGTCTCGCTCGAGCTGCTCCTGCGCCGCGCGCACGACCTCCGGCGGCGTGTGTCCCACGTTCAGGACGGAGATGCCGGTGGCGAAGTCGATCAGCCGGTTGCCGTCGACGTCCTCGATGATCGCGCCCGAGGCCCGGGCCGTGACGATCGGATGGATGTTGAACACCGCCTGCGGGACAGCGGCCTTGCGCCGCTCGAACCACTCGCGCGACTTGGGGCCGGGGATCTCGGTGACGACCTTGCGCTCCTGCGGGATGTCCACGCCTGCCTCCTCGTCGCGAACGGAAGTCAGTCTGGCACGGAGCGACAGGGTGTGGCCCGGCTAGCGCCGCTACGTTCCGGCGCGCTCGGGCTCGCCGACGACGTGAATGACCTCCAGCCCGAAGGCGGACTCGACGCGTCGCGGCAGGTCGACCTTGAGCCATCGCGACAGCCGCGGTGGAAGGGTCGACAGCACGATCGCGTCGAACGGGCCGTCGTCGCGGATCGCGTCTTCGATCGCGAGCATCGGGCTCTCGTCGCCGGCGTTCCCATCGGCCTCGATGCCGACCCGTCGCAGACGCTGGAGAGCGGCCTCGAGACGGTCGGTCGCCACCGCCCGAGCCTCTCCCTCCGTCCAGACGTGGTCTCGCGGCGGAGTGACGGGGACGACGATTTGGAACGCCGACGGCCCAGCCCGGTGGAGGCGTTGGATCGTCGCGAGGAGCGGGTCGCTGCCGAGGGTCTGGTTGGCCACGACCATGTAACGGCGCACGGGCACCACCTCCCTCGTGTCGATGGTACGACCGAGCCCATAGGTGGCGCGAGGCCCTGGCGCCGAGACGTGAGCGATGTCCGCTGGTCACGTTCCCGCCGGGACGGGCATACTTCCTTTCTACGCCGCTGCTCACCGCGGCCGAGACGACCGAGTGAGGGGGTCGCACGATGGCGGACGTGAAGTCCTACAAGATGTTGATCGGCGGAGAGTGGGTCGACGCCTCCGACGGCAACACCAGGAAGATCGAGAGCCCCGCCACCGGCGATGTGATCGCCGAGGTGCCCGAGGCCACCGCCGAGGACGTCGACAAGGCCGTCCGAGCGGCCAAGACCGCGTTCGACGAGACCTGGTCCGACGCCACGCCCGGCGAGCGGTCTCGAGCGCTTCTGAAGATGGCCGACCTGGTGGAGGAGCACGGCGATGAGATCGGCCGCCTCGAGTCGGAGAACGTCGGCAAGGTCCTTGCCCTGACGATGTCCGAAGAGGTGCCGGTCATCGCCGACCAGTTCCGTTTCTTCGCCGCCGGAGCGCGCGTCCTCGAGGGCCTCGCGGCCGGCGAGTACATGAAGGGTTACACGAGCATGCTGAGGCGCGAGCCGATCGGTGTGGCGGGGTTGATCGCGCCATGGAACTACCCGCTGTACATGGCGGCGTGGAAGCTCGGACCCGCGCTCGCGGCCGGCAACACCATCGTCATCAAGCCGGCGGAGAACACCCCGCTCACCCTGCTTCGGTTCGCTCAGTACATCGCCGAGGCGGAGATCTTCCCGCCGGGCGTGTTCAACGTCGTCACCGGCGATGGCGAGCCGGTGGGAGACGCGATCGTCAAGCACAAGGACGTGGGCATCGTCTCCCTCACCGGTGAGACGACGACCGGCAAGCTCATCGCGCGGAACGCTTCCGAGACGCTGAAGCGCGTGCATCTGGAGCTCGGCGGAAAGGCGCCGGTCATCGTGTTCGACGACGCCGACATCTCGACCGCGGCCGAGTGGATCCAGATCGCCGGCTACTTCAACTCCGGACAGGACTGCACCGCCGCGACACGCGTGCTCGCCGGTCCGCGCGTGTACGAGAACCTGGTGTCCGAGGTGATCTCGAAGGTCTCCGAGATGAAGGTCGGGGACATCTTCGACGACGAAGCGGCGATGGGTTCGCTCGTGTCGCGAGCTCAGCTCGAGCGCGTCACCGGGTTCGTCGACCGTGCCCGGGAGCGGGGCGCGACGGTCAACATCGGGGGCGAGGTCATCGACCAGCCGGGCTCCTGGTACTCGCCGACCCTCGTCACGGACGTGAAGCAGGACGACGAGATCGTCCAGAACGAGGTGTTCGGTCCGGTCGTCACCGTTCAGCGGTACGACGACGAGGAGCAGGCGCTGGCGTGGGCGAACGGCGTCGACTACGGCCTCGCCGCATCGGTGTGGACCCGCGACGTCGGCCGTGCCCTCCGGATGTCGCGCAAACTCCAGTTCGGGACGGTATGGATCAATACGCACATCCCACTCACGCCGGAGATGCCGCACGGCGGTTACAAGCAGTCCGGCTACGGCAAGGACATGTCGATCTACTCGATCGAGGAGTACACGAACGTCAAGCACGTGATGGCGTCGCTCGACTGACACAGGTCTCACAGGAGGCGATCTCGGTGACGGTACGGCCTTACCTCGTGAACGGAGAGTGGCGGACGGGCGACGGCTCGTTCGAGGTCCGGAGTCCGTACGACGACTCCGTTGTGGCCGAGATCGGCACGCCCACCGGCGCCGACGTCGAGGAGGCGGCCGCGACCGCCGCCTCCACGTTCCGGGAGTCGCGACGGCTTCCCGTCCACGCGCGTTCGGAGGCGCTCGACCACATCTCTGCCCGGCTGAAGGAGTCGGTGAACGAGAACGCCGAGCTGATCGCCCGGGAGGGCGGAAAGCCACTCAAGTGGGCGACCATCGAGGCGAACCGAGCCGTGTCGACGTTCCGGTGGGCGTCTGAGGTGGTCCGGCACGGCGACGACGAGCTCATGCGGCTCGACACCGAGGCGTCGCTGGGTTCGCGCATCGGATTGCTGCGGCGGTTCACCATCGGACCCGTCCTCGGGATCACGCCGTTCAACTTCCCGCTCAATCTCGTCGCGCACAAGGTCGCGCCGGCGCTCGCCGTCGGCGCGCCGATCGTCATCAAGCCCGCGTCGGCGACGCCGATCGGCGCGCTCCGCCTCGCCGAGCTGTTCATGGAGACCGACCTGCCGAAGGGCATGCTCCAGGTGCTGCCAGTCTCCAGCTCGGTCGCCGACACGATGGCTCGCGACGACCGCTTCCGGAAGATCTCGTTCACCGGTTCGAACGAGATCGGCTGGTACCTGAAGGGGCTCGATCCGAAGAAGCGAGTGACGCTCGAGCTCGGCGGCAACGCCGGCGTGATCGTGCACTCGGACGCGGATCTCGACCTCGCGGCGCAGCGCGTCGCGTTCGGCGGGTACTACCAGGCGGGCCAGAGCTGCATCAGCGTCCAACGCGTGCTGGTGCAGTCCGAGGTATACGAGGCCTTCGCCAGCCGGCTGGTCAAGCAGGTCGAGAGCCTGAAGGTCGGCGACCCCATGGACCCGATGGTCGACGTCGGTCCGGTGATCCAGCGCAAGGAGGTCGACCGGATCGATGAGTGGGTCAAGGAAGCCGTCTCGGAGGGCGCAACCGTGTTGACGGGTGGCGAGGGCGACCCGCCCTTCTACCAGCCGACGCTGATCGCGGACGTCCGGCCGGAGATGAAGGTGTGCCGCGAGGAGATCTTCGGGCCGGTCGTAACTATCAGCCCCTATCAGACGTTCGACGAGGCGATCGCGGCAGTCAACGACTCGCGCTTCGGTCTGCAGGCCGGCGTGTTCACGAACGACATCAACCGCGCGTTCGAAGCGCACCGCTCGATCGAGGTCGGCGGCGTGATCGTGAACGACGTTTCGGCGTTCCGGGCCGACCAGATGCCGTACGGCGGGTCGAAGGAATCGGGGTTCGGGCGCGAGGGTCTGCGCTTCGCCATGGAGGAGATGAGCGAGGTTCGGATCATGGTCCTCTCGCACGTTCCGCTGTAGGCGATTCCTCCTCCGCGTGCCAGCAGGGCCAGCCCGGGTACGCTGGGTTTCATGGGCACGCTCGCACTGATCCTGATCCCGGCGGCGTTGTTCGTGGGTGCTGTCATGGCATTCCTCGTCATCCGAGAGCGAACCGAGCTCCGTGAGCGGCCGTGGTGGGGCGCGGTGCCGACGTGGCTGATCGTCTGCGGCGTCTTGCTGGTGCTCGGCCTCGTCGTCGCGCCGCGCTTGCTCGGGTTCACGTTCTTGCTGCTGCCGTTCATCTGGGTCGCGGGTCTGGGGCGGCGCCGCGAGCGCCGCGAGTAGCGAGTGCGAGCGGGCACGACGGGATTCGCGCTGCGCGACCCGCTGCCGTGGAGCGATCTGTCCGCGATCGTCCGAGCCGCCGAGACGGCGGGCTACGGCGCGCTCTGGCTCCCGCAGGTGACCGCTCGTGATCCGTTCGTTGCGCTCGGCGCGCTCGCGGGAGAGACGCGTGACCTGTTGCTCGCGACGGGCGTGGTGCCCATGCGTTCGCGCACGGCGATGGCAACGGCAATGGCAGCGGCGACCGTCCACGAGCGCTCGGATGGGCGGCTGGTTCTCGGCATCGGAACGGGTGGCGCCGGCCGAGGAGCGCTCGACGAGCTTCGTTCGTACGTCGACACCGTGCGATCGCTGCTCGAGGGGGAGATCGCCGAACGCGATGGCCGGCCGGTACGGCTGTCGCTCACGCTGCCGAGCCCCCCTCCGATCTGGATCTCGGCGCTCGGACCGAGATCGATGCGCCTTGCCGGTGAGATCGCCGACGGCGCGCTGCTGAACTGGTGTCCCCCGGAACGCGTGGCGTTCGCGCGGGCGTGGATCGCGGAGGGCGCGAAGGCCGCGGGACGCGACGCTGCGCAGGTCGCGATCGCCGTCTACGTCCGCTCGTGGGTCGGTGATGATCAAGCGGGCGGCATGAGCGCAATGCGCGCCGCAGCGGCGGAGTACGCCTCGTACCCGGCGTACGCGCGTCAGTTCGAGCAGGTCGGTCTGGGCACGGAGGCCGCCGCGGCCGCCGAGGCGCACCGCGCCGGCCGGCCGGATGACGTACCCGAAGGGCTCGTCCGTGCCGTAACCGCGTTCGGAGATGACGCGGCGACTCGGATCTCGGAGTTCGCGGAGGCCGGGGCCCTACCCGTCATCTATCCCGTGGCCGTCGACGGATCGACGGCCTCGATCGAGGCGAC
>CALGFI010000029.1 GCA_937881155.1 uncultured bacterium
GTCGGAGCGAGCGACGAGGACGTCTTGGACGACGTTCGGGAACGGCTCCGAAACGACGGGCTGGAGGCCGTGGGACCCGACGCGGTCGACGCACGGCGGATCCTTCGCGGTGATCCCGCGTTCCCCGCGGATCTCGATGAGGAATCGCTGCCGGCCGAGGCCCGTCTCGATGGCCCGCCGGTGACCGATCGCTCCAAGGGATGCTTCCTGGGACAGGAGGCGGTGGCGAAGGTGGCGAACCGCGGACATCCCACGCGAGTGGTACTCGCCGTCGACGTCGGCGGGCCGGTCGCTACCGGCGAGGAGGTGCTCGCCGACGGGCGAGCCGCCGGCGTGGTCACGAGCGCTTGGGGCGACAGAGGTCTGGTCCGCCTCCGGTGGGAGGCCCGGGACCTGGCGCTTTCCACAGCTTCCGGAACGCCGATCCGGCGCCGCTCAGGCTAGTCCGACCGAGCCACCTACTCCTCCCCCTTCGAGTTTTCAAGACTGTTTTCCACGGTCCTTCCACTGATACAAAGCGGCCGTCGCCTCCCGTGGACCGAGGTGCGACAACGTGGAAACGCGGCACGCAGGAGCGAAGGTGACCAAGGAGCGCATCGCGGGCATCGACCTGACGTCACTACCACCGAACCCCTCTCCCCCAGACATGTGGCAGGAAAGCGCTGCCTGTCACGGCATCGATCCGGACGTGTTCTTCCCCACCTCGGAAGAGGAGGCGGGTCCGGCGCTCGCCTACTGCGGTGCATGCGGCATCCGCGAGCTCTGTCTCGCGTGGGCGCTGAAGAACGGGGAACGCTACGGCGTGTGGGGCGGGCTCACCGAGCAGCAGCGCCGCCGCCTCGTCCGCTTCGTCGCCTAAAGCTGTCGTCATCTGACAGTTCGGGTCTTGACGCTCGAACACGTGTTCGGATAGCCTGACGCCCCCTCGCGCGGCCCGCCGGGAGGGACGCGGTGGCGCTCGAGGCCGTCCAGGGTGTTCTCGACGATGCTGTTGCTCTCGCGGACGTCACCTTCGTCGTCGTGGATCTCGAGACGACCGGCGGCTCGCCGGTCGAGTGCGGCATCACCGAGATCGGCGCGGTCAAGTTCCGCGGGGGCGAGCGCGTCGGCACGTTCGAGACGCTGGTGAACCCCGGCGTACCGATCCCCCGCCAGATCACTCACCTCACCGGGATCGACGACGCCACCGTTACGAGTGCACCGGCGATCGACGCGGTGATCCCCTCGTTCGCGGAATTCGCCCACGGCGGCGTGTTCGTCGCGCACAATGCGCGCTTCGACTTCACGTTCCTGAACGTCGCGCTCCAGCGGCTCGCGTACGAGCCGCTGGAGCCGCCGCCCGTTTGCACCGCACGACTCGCGCGCCGCGTGGTGTGGCCCGATGTGCCGAACGTCAGGCTGCAGACGCTCGCCCAGTACTTTCGGACGACCGTCCGGCCCAGCCACCGAGCGCTTCCGGACGCCGAGGCGTGCGCCGAGGTCCTGCACGGCTTGCTCGAGCTCGGCGGGCGCCTGGGGATCCTTACGCTCGGGGACCTGCACGCGGCCGTCCGGGCACGAGGCCGGCCGAACTACGGAAAGATCCGCCTCGCCGACGCGTTGCCGCACTCGACGGGCGTGTATCTGTTCCGAGGACGCGACGGGCGCGTCCTGTACGTCGGCAAGTCGAACGACCTCCGCGCACGCGTCAAGAGCTACTTCTACGGCGATCCGCGCAAGAAGGTCGAGGACCTCCTGGCAGAAACGCGTTCGGTCGACGGCGTGGAGTGCGCCTCGGAGCTGGAGTCGCTCGTCGTCGAGGCGCGGCTGATCCGGGAACACGAGCCCAAGTACAACCGCAGAGGCAAGACGTGGCGGCGCTACGCCTACCTCGCCCTCGACACGCGTGAGGCGTACCCCCGCATCAGGGTGGTCCGCGACGCCAAGCGGCAGGGCGTCTACCTCGGTCCGTTCCCCTCCTCGCAGAGCGCCCGCCTGGCGAAGGAGGCGCTCGAGGAGTTCGTCCCCATCCGCCGCTGCACCAACGCGATGCGTGCGTCGACGCGGTTCGCTCCATGCGCCCTCGCCGACATCGGTCGGTGCACCGCGCCGTGCGACGGCCGCATCACCCCCGAGCGTTACGGGGAGCTCGTCCGGTCGCTCGTCTCCTCCCTCTCCACTCCGGGCGGGCTCCTCGCGGCGCTCGAGGCGCGGATGCACACGCTGGCGGACGCCGAACGGTTCGAGGAGGCTGCGCTGGCGCGCGATCGCCTTCGCGCCCTTGCCGAGGCGCTCGCACGTTCGCGGATCGACGGCTGGCTCGTGGCGCCGTCCGATCTCATCCTTCGCGAGCCCGATGGCGTGACGCTTCGACTCCGGCACGGCGCACTGGTCCGATCGGACGCCGTGGAGACGCCGCTCGGGTCGCCGTGCCCGCGTGAGCGCGCGGACGAGCTCGGGGCTCTCAGGGCGTGGATCGCGCGGAACGGCCCGACGATCGAGTCGACCGACGTCCCGCTCGCCGAGCCCGTCGACGGGGGGTCGCGCCTGAACCACCTGCTGGCGAGGCTGCGCGCCGGCACGCGCTCGTCGTGACGCACGCCCGACGCATCATGTGCACGCCGGATCCAAGCCGGGCCGTCGATACACTTGGCGCGTGGAGACGGCCGTCATCGTCGAGGGCGCCAGGACGCCGATCGGCAGGTTCCTCGGCGCGTACGGCGACGTCTCGGTTGTCGAGCTCGGCGTCCTCGCGGCACGCGAGGCGATGCGCCGCTCGTCGGTGGAACCGGGTGACGTCGACCAGGCGATCTTCGGCCACGCGCGACAGGCCGGGAACGGTCCCAACACCGGACGGCAGGTGAGCGTTCGCGCCGGTGTCCCCACCGACGTGTCGGCGTACAACGTCAACATCGCCTGCGGCTCGGGCATGAAGGCGATCCAGCTGGCGGCGCAGCAGGTCGCGCTCGGCGAATCGGAGGTCGTGTTGGCGGGCGGCATGGAGAACATGTCGCGCGTGCCGTTCATCCTCGATCGGATGCGCACCGGGTACCGCCTCGGCGACGCGAAGGTCTACGACGCGATGTATCGCGATGGCCTGCTCGACCCGCTCTCCGGACTTGTCATGGGCGAGACGGCCGAGAACCTCGTGGACATGTACGGCATCTCGCGCGAGGAGCAGGACGAGTTAGCGCTCGAGTCGCAGCAGAAGGCCGAAGCGGGAAGCGGCGCGCGGGCCGAGGAGATGTTCGACGTCGAGGTCCCCGACCCGAAGGGCGGGACGCTCGTCGTGAGCACGAACGAACACCCGCGTCCCGGCACCACGCTCGAGGCGCTGGCCAAGTTGCGTGAGACGGCCGAGAACCTCGTGGACATGTTCGACATCTCGCGCGAGGAGCAGGACGCGTTCGCGCTCGAGTCGCAGCAGAAGGCCGAAGCGGGACGCGGCGCGCGGGCCGAGGAGATGTTCGACGTCGAGATCCCCGACCCGAAGGGCGGGACGCTCGTCGTGAGCGCGGACGAACACCCGCGTCCCGGCACCACGCTCGACGCGCTGGCCAAGTTGCCCCCTGTGTTCCGCGATCCGGGCACCGTCACGGCGGGCAACTCGGCGGGCATCACCGACGGCGCGGCGGCGACCGTCGTGATGAGCGAATCGAGGGCGCGCGGAGAGGGACGTGAACCGCTCGCGAGGATCGTGGCGTCGTCGTGGGCCGGCGTACCACCGGAGATCATGGGGATCGGACCGGTCCCGGCGACGAAGAAGGTGCTGGACAAGGCGGGACTTTCGCTCGCCGACATCGATCTGATCGAGATCAACGAGGCGTTCGCCGCTCAGATCATCGCGTGCGAGCGAGAGCTCAAGTTCGACCGCGACCGATTGAACCTCCTCGGCGGCGGCATCTCGCTCGGGCATCCGATCGGGATGAGCGGCGCGAGGATCGTCCTCACGCTCGCGTATCAGATGCGAGAGCGCGGGGCCGCGCTCGGCCTCGCGACACTGTGCATCTCGGGCGGGCAGGGGCTCGCCGTCATCCTGGAGCGCTCGTGACCGAGCTGGGTGCCTGAACGATGGCCGTTCACGCAGTCGTGTTGATCCAGTGCGAGATCGACGAGATCCCAGAGGCGGCTCAGGCCATCGCCGGCCTCGACGGCGTGAGCGAGGTCTATTCGGTCGCCGGCGAGTTCGACCTGGTGGCGATCGTCCGCGTGGCGAACCACGACGACCTGGCGAAGGTGATCCCCGGCGGCATCGCCAAGGTGGAAGGCGTCGCGCGGACCGAGACGCTCATCGCCTTCCAGGTGTTCTCGGCGCACGATCTGGAGCGGCTGTTCTCGCTGGGGTTCGACGAAGCCGGTAGCTAGTCGCCCTCTCGGGTGCTCGGCAGCTCGATCGCCACGGGGAGCGCCGTCCGACCCCATTCCTCCAGATCGTCCGCGTACCGAAGGGCATACTTCTCCACGAGGAGTCGCCGCGCCAGCGCGTCCTCCTTCTCGTCCTCGACGATCCGTGCGCGACAGATCATGTCGCGGTCGCCGAGACGGAGACCGACCGTCGGGTCGACGCGGATGTTCTTCACCCAGTCACTCGCCTCGCCCCCGCCCGAGAGCAAGTAGACGGTGTCGGCGTGGAGCGCGAACCAGATCTCGATCGTGTGCGGTGACCCGGTGCGTCGTCCGGTCGTCGTGACGTGGCAGTAGTCGAGATCGGCAGGTTCGACCCCTCCCACCTATCGCGTCGCCCAGACGATCAGGGCGACGATGACGACGATCGCGGCGACGAGGTACAGCAGGTCGGCACGTTTCACCTTCCCCGGCTGCATCGCGTTGAAGCCCACGTCTAGCCTTCGTGTTCCGGCGACAACCCGTAGTACTCGCGGAGTCGAGCCTCCGAGAGCCACTCGATGTGCTGTCGAACGGTCGAGGCGTACGTTCGCGCTTCCACGTCGTCACGACATGCCCGGGTGGACACCTCGCGTCCCGCCGGATCGACGATCGCGACGATCCAACCACCCGTGTCGCGACGACTCACGACGCGGTAGCGATTTGTGTTCGACTCAGGCCCGCTGTCGTCCGTAGGTGCGCTCCAGCCTCTCGAGATGACCTCGGATCTCGTCCAGCACCGAATGCTCGTCCAGCACGAACTCGGGCTCCACATCCGCCACGATCTCCAGCGCGTTCTCCAGCGTGTTGCCGGCGACCTCCGCATCGCGCAGGGCATCGACGAGGACGGCGGCGTAGTCGACCTGGAACGGTTTGCCGTCCCACGGACACAGGCCGCCGTTCTCGAGAACCTGCTCGACGAAGAACTCGCGGCCGCAGCGACGGCACGTCCCCTTGATCTTCACGCTGTCTCCTTCGCTGCCCGCCGGTCGACGAGCTCCATGAGGCGATCCGTGAGCTGAAACGGGTCGACGGGTGGGGCGAACCATGCGTCGGCGCCCGACCAACGCGCGAGCCACGCGTCCTGTGGCCGTGCGAGCAGGACGACGATGACGCCGTCGTACGGATCGGGACGATCGCGCACGGTCCTCGCCAGCGAGAACGCGCCCGCGCGCGAGGCCAGCTCGTCGGCGACGATCGCGTCGGGGCGCTCACGAAGCGCGATACGCACGCCCTCGTCCCCGTTCGTCGCCTCGAGGAAACGGATCGGCTCGGCGATTCGACGCTCGATCCCGCGCACGACCAATCGCATCAGCTCGCGCGACCTCGGGTCGGGCGAGACGAGCAGGACCTTCACGCGCGGATAGTACCAACGGTCGTTCGGCGCCCAGAGCGCTTCGGCGCGCGGTCGCAGAGCGACGTCGTGGTTACGCCGGTGCGCCGACGGTCCAGGTGTCGCCGGAGTGCAGGAGCTTCTCGACGCTTCCCTGGCCCAGGCGTTCGGTGGCCGACGCGACCTGCGCGATCGTCGCCTCGCCGAACACCGGCCGCTCGACCTCGCGGAAGACGCCGATGCACGTCGGTTCGATCGGCCGGTGCGACAGGTGCGCCAGCGCGAACGCCAGCGAAGGACGTCCGTGAACGTCGTGGACGACGATCCGTTCGGGATCGGTCTCCGTCACGCCGGCGATCTCCAGCCGTCCGTTGTCGCCCACACGGACGCACCGCGCCCCCTCGTCGAACACGATCGGCTGCCCATGTTCGAGCCGGATCTGGTTGTGGACCCCCTGCGGCTTCTCGCGCACCGCGTCGAAGGCACCGTCGTTGAAGACGTTGCAGTTCTGATAGATCTCGATGAACGCGGTTCCACGGTGCGCTGCCGCCTGCCGAAGGATCTGCGTCATGTGCTGCCTGTCGTTGTCGACCGTCCGGGCGACGAAGCTCGCCTCCGCGCCGAGCGCGAGGGCGATCGGGTTGAACGGGTGGTCGACCGAGCCGAACGGCGTCGACTTGGTGACCTTGCCCTCCTCCGACGTCGGCGAGTACTGACCCTTCGTCAGCCCGTAGATCTGGTTGTTGAACAGGAGGATCTTCATGTTCACGTTGCGGCGGAGCGCGTGGATCAGGTGGTTGCCGCCGATCGACAAGCCGTCGCCGTCACCTGTGACCACCCACACCGACAGGTCCGGCCGTGCGGTCGCGATCCCCGTCGCGAGGGCAGGAGCCCGCCCGTGGATCCCGTGCACGCCGTACGTGTCCATGTAGTACGTGAACCGTCCGGAGCACCCGATCCCCGAGACGAACACGGTGTCGTCGGGCTCGATGCCGAGCTCCGGCATGAACGACTGCACGATCGCCAGGATCGCGTAATCGCCGCAGCCGGGGCACCAGCGCACCTCCTGGTCGGAGGTGAAGTCCTTCTTGGTCAGGGTTGCGACGGCACCTCCTCCGTTGCCCGCGGCGCCGTTGCGTTGGATCTGTGGATCGCTCATCGCTCTTCCATCATCCTCAAGATCTCCGTCTCCAACTCCTCCGCGAAGATCGGCTGTCCCTGTACCTTCGTGTACGACGTCGCGTCGACGAGGAACCGTCCCCGGACGAGCAGCGCGAGCTGTCCGAGGTTCTGCTCCGGGACCAACACCTTCTGGTACCGCGAGAGCACTTCACCGAGGTTCGGGGGGAACGGGCTCATGTGCACGACGTGCGCCGTCGCCACCTTGCGCCCCTGGTCGCGTACGCGCCGGGCCGCGGCCCGGATCGTGCCGAACGTCGACCCCCATCCGACCACGAGCAGCTCGGCGTCGCCGTCGGGATCGTCCACCTCGACCGGCGGAACCTCGTCCGCGATCTTCGTGACCTTGTCGGCCCGAAGATGCGTCATCCGCTCGTGGTTCTGCGGGTCGTAGCTGATGTCTCCGGTGCCGTCCTCTTTCTCCAGGCCGCCGATCCGATGGCGGAGACCCTTCGTCCCGGGTATCGCCCACGGCCTGGCCAGGTTCTCGTCGCGCAGGTACGGGAGGAACTCCTGTCCGGCGTTCGGACCTGTCGCGAAGTTCGGGTCGATCGTCGGGAGTTCGTCCGCATCCGGGATCAACCACGGCTCGGACGAGTTCGCGATGAACGTATCGGAGAGCAGGATCACGGGCGTGCGGTACTTCACCGCGATCCTGGCGGCCTCCATCGCGGCCTCGAAGCAGTGCGAGGGCGATTTGGCGGCGACGATCGGCAACGGTGACTCGCCGTGGCGTCCGAACATCGCCAGGAGCAGGTCGGCCTGCTCGGTCTTGGTCGGCATGCCCGTCGATGGGCCGGCGCGCTGGACGTCGACGACCACCATCGGCAGCTCGAGCGTGACCGCGAGACCGAGCGTCTCGGCCTTCAAGTCCATCCCGGGTCCACTGGTGCCCGTGACGCCGAGGTCCCCCGCGAACGCCGCGCCGAGCGCGACGTTCGCCGCGGCGATCTCGTCCTCCGCCTGCAAGGTGATCACGCCGAAGTTCTTCAGCCGCGACAGCTCGTGGAGCAGCTCGGAGGCGGGCGTGATCGGGTAGCTCGCGTAGAACAGGCGCAGACCGCTCCGCTGCGACGCGGCGACGAGGCCCCACGCGAGTGCCGTCGCGCCGGAGATGTTCCGGTACGTCCCCGGGGCGACAGGCGCAGGCTTGACGACGTACGACGTCGCGAACAGCTCGGTCGTCTCGCCGAAGTTGTACCCGGCCTTGAACGCGGCCACGTTGGCGTCGTACAGCTGCTGCTTGTCGCCGAACTTCTTGTGCAGCCAGTTGAGCGTCACGTCGACCGGCCGGCCGTACATCCACGAGAGCAAGCCGAGAGCGAACATGTTCTTCGATCGCTCTGCCTCCTTGCGGGTGAGCCCGAGCTCCTCGACGGCGCGAACCGTGATGGAGGTCATCGGCACTCGGTACACCTGGTACCCCTCGAGCGTCCCGTCCGTGAGCGGGTCGGCGGCGAACCCTGCCTTCTCCAGGTTCCGCGCGTTGAACGCGTCCTCGTTCACGATGATCGTTCCCCCGCGCTCGACCGTTCCGAGCTCCGCCTTCAGGGCGGCCGGGTTCATCGCGACGAGCACGTTCGGGTGATCGCCGGGGGTCAGGATGTCCGTCGAGGCGAACTGGATCTGGAACGCGGAGACGCCGTGAACGGTTCCGGCAGGAGCGCGGATCTCCGCGGGGAAGTCCGGGAGTGTTGCGAGGTCGTTGCCGAGGACGGCCGTCGCATTGGTGAAGCGGTCTCCGGTCAGCTGCATGCCGTCACCGGAGTCGCCGGCGAATCGAACGACGACGCGCTTCTTCTCTTCGACCTGCTTCGTCATCACGGCGGGCGCGGGGCCCTTCGCTCCTTGCGTCAATTCGAGGCCACGCGGCGGGTAACCCCTGCACATCAGCGTACCGCGTGCATGCGACCTGCACATGTCGCGCCACAGGTTCCGAGAGGCGACCCGTGGTGCGGACCGCCGGCCCGCCCCCTCCTACACTGACTCGATTCGGCGGGAGGAGCTGTGGGCTTGAGGACGGCGAAGCTCGGATCGAACGGCCCGGAGCTCTCCGTCGTGGGGTTCGGCGCGTGGGAGGCCGGCATGGCCGCCGACTGGGGCACGCCGCCGCCCGAGGATCAGGTCGTCCGCGCGATCGCCACGGTCCTGGAGACCGGCATCAACTGGATCGACACGGCCGAGGTCTACGGCGACGGCACGTCGGAGACGCTCGTCGCGC
The DNA here is from genome assembly GCA_937881155.1 of uncultured bacterium. Taxonomy (GTDB): domain Bacteria; phylum Actinomycetota; class UBA4738; order UBA4738; family HRBIN12; genus CALGFI01. The sequence goes on from CALGFI010000029.1 coordinate 9,096, forward strand.
GCGCGCTCCGTGGACGGCGCGACGAGGTGCTCATCGCGACGAAGGTCGCGCCTCGCCAGGAGGGGACGGGCTTTCGAGCCGAACAGGTCCGCCGAGCCTGCGAGAAGAGTCTGAAGCGACTGTCGACCGATCGGATCGACCTGTACCAGCTCCACTGGCCGGACTCGACGGGCGTGCCGGTCGAAGAGACGTGGGCCGCGATGGCGTCGCTCGTCGAGGAAGGCCTCGTTGGAGCGATCGGCGTGTCGAACTTCGACCAGGGCTTGATCGAGCGGTGCCACGTCATTCGACACGTGGATTCGTTGCAGCAGGAGTTCTCGATGCTCGCGCCCCAGGACCGCGAGCTGATCCGGTGGTGCGGCGATCAGGGCATCGGCGTTCTCGCGTACGGACCGCTCGCGTACGGCCTGCTGACCGGCGCCATCACCGCCGACACGGCGTTCGACCGGGGCGACTTCCGGCGCGGCGAGACGTCGCTGTTCGGCAAGGGGCGCCGGGAACGGAGCCTCGCCGTCGTCGACGCCATGCGGCCGATCGCCGAGCGGCTGGGGATCGTGGTCTCGCAGCTCGCGCTGGCGTGGACGTTCCACCAGCCGGGCGTCACATCGGCCATCGCCGGGAGCCGGAACCCCGACCACGTGCGCTCGAACGCCGAGGCCGGCGACGTCGTCCTCGACCGGGCGACGCTCGACGAGCTCGATCGGATCCTGGAGCTCGGACCGGCGTTCGCCTGATCGCGTGTAGGCTCGCGCGAATGGCCTACAAGCGGATCGTCCTGGCCACGGACGGCTCGGCGACGGCGCAGACGGCGGAGCTCGTCGCGTGCTCGCTGGCGGCGGCGACGAAGGCCAAGGTGACGATCGCGCACGCGTTCGTCGATCCATCGAGAGCCGAGGCGGCGGTGGCGCGCGCGGTTCGCATCGCCGAAGAGACCGGACTCAAGAAAACCCAGACGGCGCTGTCACCCGATGACCCCGCCGAGGCGGTGGTGCGGGTCGCGGAGGAGCAGGACGCCGACCTCATCGTCACCGGGAGCCGTGGCCTGTTCCAGGGCGAGCAGCTGATCGGGAGCGTCGTACGAAAGATCGTCGTGAACGCGCCGTGCGACGTGCTGTTGACACGCGCCCGCGACGAAGCCGATCGCCAGCACGGGTCTCCCCCGTACCGGCGCATCCTCCTCGCCACCGACGGCTCGGCGACCGCCGATCGCGCGGCTCGGAAGGCCTACGCGCTCGCGAATCGCATCGACGCGTCCATGACGCTGCTGTTCGTCGGTCATCCGAAGACCGGAGAGCTCGTCCTCGGCGACACGGCCAAGTCCATCGGCGAGGGCGCACAGGTGGGCATGATCATCCTCGAGGGCGATCCGGCCGAACAGATCGTTGGCACGGCCGACAAGGAGGGCTTCGACCTCGTCATCGTGGGGAACAAGGGCCTCACAGGGGCGCGAGCGGCGCTCCTCGGGTCGGTTCCCCGGGACGTCGCGGAGAACGCGAAGTCGGACGTGCTCGTCGCCCGGACGATCGCGCAGAACCTCTCCGAGATCAGGCCCGGCGAGGGCGGGATCGTCGAGACGGGAGACCACAAGGTCGCCGTCTACCGCCATCCGGACGGAAGCGTCACGGCACTATCGGCAACGTGCACGCACATGGGGTGCATCGTGAGGTGGAACGCGGCGGGACGGACGTGGGACTGCCCCTGCCACGGCTCTCGCTACGCGCCCACCGGTGCGGTCGTGAACGGCCCGGCCGAACGCCCGCTGCCGCCGTCCGATCTCTGATCCAGGCGGCCCCGGCGTCTCCGGTCACACCTGCCAGGTCGGCTTCCAGATCATCAGCCACGCGATGA
>CALGFI010000030.1 GCA_937881155.1 uncultured bacterium
TGGGCGCGATCGCCGACCGGCTCGAGCGGAACTTCTACGGCGAGATGACGGATGAGTTGAACCGGGGCGATCGCAGCGACCGCCTGGTGATCCGGTGGGATCTCGAGCCCAACCCCGGTCCGAACCGGGCCATCCCGGACCGTGGCGTGACCGTCGTGCGACGTGGCGAGGACGGCGGTCCCCAGACGAGCGGTGACGCCGTGGGCGACGTCGCGATCCTCGAAGTTCCGGCAGAGTACGCGTCGTTGCGAGCTTCGGAGCCGGAGGCTGCGTCGGCCTGGCGCGACGCGGTCGCGAACGCCGCGGAGGCGTGCCTCGGTCGCGGTCTCGTCGCCGCCTCGTTCGATCGCCACCGGAGCGCGTACATCTTCACGCGGACGTACGAGCGGTGACCGGGGGATGACCCGTGTCCGGTCGGTCGAGCTCCGCCTCGTTCGGTTGCCGCTCGTTCGTCCGTTCCGGACGAGCTTCGGCGAGATGCGCGACAAAGAGTGCATCCTGGCTCGGGTCGAGACCGACGACGCCGAAGGCTGGGGCGAGTGCGTCGCGGGGACCGAACCCGACTACTCCGAGGAGTGGAACGCCGGCGCGTGGCTCGTTCTTCGGGACCTGCTGGCGCCCGCGCTCATCTCCGCCGGCGATGTCGAACCCGGCGACGTCGAGGGTGTGTTCACCTTCGTCAGGGGGAATCCCATGGCGAAGGCCACCCTCATCGACGCGTTCCTCGACGCGCACCTGCGTGCGCTCGGTCGTTCCCTCGCCGAGCACCTCGGTGGCACGAGGGACCGCGTCGAGTGCGGCGTCTCGGTGGGGATCCAGCCGTCGACGGAGGCGCTGCTCGAGCTGGTCGCCGTGTACCTGGGCGAGGGCTATCGCCGGATCAAGCTGAAGATCGAGCCCGGCCTCGACGTCGATCGCGTTCGGGCGGTTCGCCACGCCCACCCGGACATCCTGCTCTCCGTCGACGCGAATGCCGCCTACACGCTCGACGACGCCGGTGTGTTCCGAGACCTCGACGAATGCAACCTCCTCATGATCGAGCAGCCGCTGCACCACGAGGACGTGGTCGAGCACGCGAAGCTGCAGGCGTTGATCCGATCCGATCTGTGCCTCGACGAGTCGATACGTTCGGCCGGCGACGCGGGCGCGGCGATCGAGCTCGGAGCGTGCCGGATCGTCAACGTCAAGCAGGGCCGCGTGGGTGGCGTCCCGGAGTCGAAGCGCGTCCACGACGTGTGCGCCTCACAGAACGTCCCCGTCTGGTGCGGCGGGATGCTCGAGACGGGCATCGGGCGTGCCACGAACCTGGCCGTGGCCGCCATGCCGAACTTCACCCTCCCCGGCGACATCAGCGCGAGCCGCCGATACTTCGCCGAGGACCTCACGGAACCCTTCGAGCTCGGCCCCCACGGAACGATGGCCGTACCCACGGGTCCGGGGACCGGCGTGAAACCGGATCCGACACGGCTCGAGGCGGCGACCGTCCGGGTCGAGCGCGCGGGGAAAGAGTGACAAAACCGGGTCATCCGGCTTGACCGAAAACAGGCGTACCCCATAAGGTTCGTCACGAGAGACCGCTGCGACCCTCGGGTTGCGGCGGTTTCTCGCATCTGGAGGGTTCTGGGGCAGCGAGTGCAGACCCGGCCGAGTCGAACCAAGCGAGGTGGTTCGGTATCCGCATCTCGCGTTCCTCGCCCGCCCGGCGGTCGCGTCGTCCTAGACTGCGGACCCACGGACAACTCCGGAACGGGTCGAGCGTTGGCCCCAACTGAGAGGCGCAGATGAGAAAGCGGGTTATCCGGGCCGGCGAGATCGAGATCGAAGACTCGGAAGGCCGCGTTCGCGCGCGGTTCGGCGTCACCAACGACGACCTGCCGTTCATCTCGTTCTACGGCGCCGACGAGCGCCTCCGGGCGCGTTTCGGCGTTCAGCCGGACGGATCCGCTGGGCTGGCGATCGCCGACGACGGAGGAAAGGTCCGGGCGACGTTCGGCCTGTTCTCGGACGGTTCGGCGAGCATGGCCATGGTCGACCGGAACGGGAAGGTCCGCGCGAAGTTCGGCCTCGGGTCCGAGGGTGCGCCGACCCTCGCGCTCCGGAACAAGGACGGCGAGCTCGGATTCGTGTACTCGCTTGCACAGCAGGGGTCTCCGACGATCTCTCTGCAGGACGAGGACGGGAAGATCCGAGCGCGGATCGGGCTGGCCGCCGAAGGCTCCCCGATCATCCGTCTGCTGAACAAGGACGGTGAGCTGCGCGCGATCATCGGACTCACCAGCGACGGCATCCCGGTGATGCAGTTCCTGGACAAGGACGGCAAGGCCACGTGGTCGGTTCCTGAGGGCTTCACGAGCGCGCACGGAGACGGCTCGGAGGACGCCGCCGTGGACACGAACGCACAGATGGCGCCCGTCGAACCGGAACCTTCGAATAGGCCCTGATCGAGTGTCGGGCTGGTGGGCCGCCGCTTTCGTCGTGCAATGGGTCCTGCTCGCGGTCTTGACGGTCGTCGTCGTCGCGCTTGCGCGTCAGATCGGCGTGCTCCACCTACGGATCTCGCCGGTCGGCGCACTGGAGATGGACGACGAGGGGCCCGCGCTCGGTGAGCCGCTCGCATCGAGGACCGCCGCCGGCCGGGACGGAACCACGGTCATCATCGGAGGACCAGGCGCGCGCCGGCTTCTGACGTTCGTGTCGCCGACATGCCCGGTCTGCGAACGGATCCTGCCCTCGCTCCCGGCCGCCGCTCGCGCGTCGGGGCTCGTGGCGCAGGTCGTCTCCGATCCGGCCGCGGAGCGAGCGCTCGACGTCCCCGGAGTTCCGTTCGTCGTCGTCGTGGACGAGCTCGGCATCGTCCAATCGAAGGGGACGGTGAACTCGCTCGAGCAGCTCGAGGGCCTGATCGACACGGCCTCGCGCCGGATCGAGCAGAGCGAGGAGCTCAGCGCCGTTTGAAGCTGCGCCGACCGCG
>CALGFI010000031.1 GCA_937881155.1 uncultured bacterium
GTTCGGGCTGCCGGTCGCCACCAAGCCCGATTCGCAAGAGGTGTGCTTCGTGCCGGGTGCCGACCACGCGGCGTTCCTCGAGACGCACATGCCTTCACTGGTTCGGAGCGGCGACATCGTCGACGCCGACGGCCGGGTGCTCGGCGAACACGACGGCTCGTTCCGGTTCACAGTAGGGCAGCGGCGCGGACTCGGCGTCTCGACCGGCGAGCGGACGTACGTCGTCGACGTGGACGCCTCCTCCAACCGTGTCCTCGTCGGGACGGGCGACCTGCTCGGGCGGCGGGCGCTCGTCGCCGATCGCGTGTCATGGGTGGCCGGACAACCGCCCGCAGACGGACCGTTCGAGGCCGAGGTTCGGCTGCGCTACCGCGGCGACGACGTCCCGGCGGTCGTCGAGTCGACGGCCGGCGAGATGCGCGTGGAGTTCCGAACGCAGCAGCGCGGCGTCGCGCCCGGCCAGAGCGTCGTCGTGTACGACGGCGACGAGCTCCTCGGCGGCGGCAGGATCGTTCGTTCGATCCGCTGACGTTCGAACGGGGGCGCGTCCTCGTGTCGCCGCGACGCACCCGAAGCGCGTGCCTGCCTACGGATATCATCCGCCCGTCACAACGCGAAGGCATGCACGTATGAGACTCCTCCGGCGCAAGCCCCGCACCTTCGAGATCCAGGTGCAGGACATGACCCTGCACATCCAGGCGGGAAAGGACATCAACGAGGAGTCGCGCGCCGCGGCGCTTTCGTTCTGGGAGCAGCTGCATGCCTACACGCTGCGGAATCCCCAGGTCGGGAACAGCAAGCGGCCGATCGCGGTGCCTGAGGATGCCCCTCAGATCGTGCGCGAGATCGTCGCGGCGGCTCGCCTCGCCGGCGTCGGTCCGATGTACTCCTTCCAAGGCGCGGTCACCGACCACGTCGGCCGGTTCCTGGCGAAAGAGGTCGACGAGGTCACGGTCAACTGCGGCGGCGACTACTTCATCCTCGGACGGCGCCGGCAAAAGCTGACAGTGCTTCGCCGGTCGAACGACTCAACCGTTGCCATCGTGGTCCCGCCGAGCAAGCAGGGCGTCGGCATCTCGATGACGATGGGCCACGGGCATACGCCCGTCGACGGTCTCGCCGTCTTGGCGGACTCCTGCATGCTCGCGGACGCCGCGGCTGCCGGCGTCCAGGCCATCCTGCCGAAGCAGAACGGCTTGGCGGGAGCGCTCACCTACCTCAAGAAGGTACGCGGCGTCCTCGGTGGCGTTGTCGTGGTGGGTGATCGCATCGGCCTCGCCGGGCCCGTGGAGCTCGCCGCGTGAGCGCCACGCAAAGGCAGGCCTCCAAGACGGAGCGCGAGCTCGCCGACGCGCAGTTGCGCGTCGAAGAGCTCCGCGACCAGCTCAACTACCACTCGTACCGGTACTACGTGCTGGACGACCCTGAGGTCTCCGACGCCGAGTACGACGAGCTCACGCGCGAGCTCGCCTCGCTGGAAGAGCGGTTCCCCGAGCTCGTCACGCCCGACAGCCCGACGCAACGCGTGGGGATCTCGCCCGCCGACCTGTTCGCCCCGGTCGAGCATCGCGCGCGGATGCTCTCGCTCGACAACGCGTTCTCGCACGGCGAGCTCGAGGCGTGGGCGGCACGGGTCGAGCGCGCGGTGGGGACCGGTGCTCGCTACTCGTGCGAGGCGAAGATCGACGGCGTCGCCGTCGCCCTGACGTACGAGAAGGGCCTGCTCACCAAGGGCGCGACGCGCGGCGACGGCCGCATCGGCGAGGACATCACCGCGAACGTGCGCACCGTTCGAAGCGTTCCGCAGCGACTGCGGGTGAAGGACCCGCCCGAGTACCTCGAGGTGCGCGGCGAGATCTACCTGTCGGTCAAGGGGTTCGAACGGCTGAACGAACAGCTGCTCGACGCGGAACAACGCCCGTTCGCGAACCCTCGGAACGCGGCGGCGGGCTCGCTTCGACAGAAGGACCCCAAGGTGTCGGCGAGCCGTCCGCTCGCGCTGTGGGTGCACTCGTTCGGATTCGCCGCGGGGATCAGGTTCGACTCGCATTCTGGGTTTCTCACGTGGTGCCGCGATGCGGCGCTCCCCGTCGCGCCGACCAGCGAGGTCGTCGACGACCTCGACGGCGTGATCGCGTACCTCGATCACTGGGAGAAGAACCGCCACAGCGTCGACTGGGAGATCGACGGCGTCGTGGTGAAGGTGGACCAGATCCCGCTGCAGGAGGAGCTCGGCGCCACGAGCCACGCTCCGCGGTGGGCGATCGCCTACAAGTTTCCTCCAGAGGAGCGCACGACCGTGCTCCGCAGCATCGACGTGCACACCGGCCGCACGGGGATCGTCACCCCGTTCGCCAACCTCGAGCCCGTTCACGTCAGCGGCGTGACGATCACGACGGCGACGCTCCACAACGAGGACGAGGTCGCTCGCAAGGACGTTCGCGTGGGCGACCACGTCATCGTTCGACGAGCCGGCGACGTCATCCCCGAGGTCGTCGGCCCGGTGCTGTCGAAGCGGAAGCGCGGCGCGCGGAGGTGGAAGTTCCCGGAGCGCTGCCCCTCGTGCGGCACCGAGCTCGTCCGACGGCCCGGTGAGGCGTACCGGCGCTGCCCGAACAAGCGCGGCTGTCCGTCACAGAACATCGAGTGGTTGTTCGCGTTCGCGTCGCGCGGCGCGATGGACATCGAGGGCCTCGGGTACAAGACCGGGATCCAGCTCCTCGACCGGGGACTGATCAAGGATCCCGGCGACATCTTCTCGCTGTCCCCGGATGACCTGGCACAGCTCGAGGGATTCGCGGACAAGTCCATCACCAACCTGCTCGCGGCGATCGAGAAGGCGAAGAAGCAGCCGCTGTGGCGCCTGCTCGTCGCGCTGAACATCCCGCACGTCGGAACGCACGTCGCGCAGGTGCTCGCCCGGGCGTTCGGCTCCATCGAGGGGTTGAGCGAGGCGTCGGCAGAGCAGATCGACGATGTTCCCGAGATCGGATTCGAGATCGCGCGGAGCGTGCACGAGTGGTTCCAGGATCCGGAGAACAACGCGCTGCTCGAGAAGCTCCGTGTCGCCGGCGTTCGGATGGCCGACGAACGGCCGAAGCGATCCGGACGGGGAAGGCTCGAAGGCAAGACGCTCGTGCTCACCGGCGGACTCGAACGGCTCTCGCGAGACGAGGCGACCGCGGCGGCGCAGGCGGCCGGCGCGCGCGTCGCGTCGAGCGTGTCGAAGAAGACCGACTTCGTCGTGGCCGGCGGGAACGCGGGGTCGAAGCTGGCGAAGGCCGAAGAGCTCGGCGTCGAGGTGATCGACGAGGACGAGTTCATGAGCCGGCTCGGGCCGGCGTGACGATGGGTGCGACCGTCATCGACGGCAACGCCGTCGCCGAGCAGCTCCGAGCAGAGATCGAGGAGGAGCTGCGCGTGCTGCGCCTCTCGGCGGTTCGGCCCGGGCTGGCCACGGTGATGGTGGGCGAGTCCTTCGACGCGCAGGCGTACGAGAAGCACGTGCGTCGTCTCGCCGAGGGGCTCGAGTACCGGTACGTCTCCGAACGCCTCCCCGCGGACGCCGAGCTCGCCGACGTCGTGGCCACGATCGGCAAGATGAACGCCGATCCACGCGTGACGGGAGTGCTCGTGTTGCAACCGCTACCCGAGCACGTTCCCGAAGCGGCGGTGAACAGCGCGCTCGAGCCGACCAAGGACATCGAGGCCGTGCATCCGCTGAACGCGGGTCTCCTCGCCCAGGGGCAACCGCGATTCCTGCCGTCGACGCCGGCATCGTGCTTCTACCTGCTCGACTCGTACGTCACGTCGCAGGGCCACGACGCCTCGACGTATTACTCCGGTCGGACGCTCGTCGTCGTGGGTCGCTCGAACAGCGTCGGCAAGCCCGCGCAGTGGCTCGGTCTGGAGCGGAACATGACGGTGATCACGGCGCACAGCCGAACCGCGGCCGCGGGACGGCTCGGAGACTTCACACGACAGGCCGACATCCTCATCGTGGCCGCGGGCAAACCCGGCCTGGTGACCGGAGAGATGGTTCGCGACGGCGTGATCGCGATCGACGTGGGCATCAACGCCGTGAAGGACGCATCGACCGGCAGGACGCGGATGGTCGGCGATCTCGATTTCGACGGCGTCGCGGCGAGGGCCGAGGCGATCACGCCGGTCCCCGGTGGCGTCGGCCCGATCACCGACGTGTGGCTCGTGGGCAACGCGTTCGCCGCCGCCGCGATGGCCCAGCGCGTCGAGCCGCGGTTCGGGCTGTTCAGGTGACGCGATGACGTACTCGATCGTCGCTCGCGATCCAGACCGAGGCGACCTCGGCGTCGCCGTGCAGTCGCATTGGTTCGGGGCGGGCATCGTGTGTTGGGCGGAGGCGGGCGTCGGTGCGGTCGCCACTCAGGCGTCGGCGTTGATCGACCACGGTCCGCTCGCGCTCGATCTGATGCGTTCGGGGAAGAGCGCGTCCGAAGCGCTCGCGGAGCGAGTGGCGATGGACGAGGAGCGAGCGCACCGGCAGGTGGCCGTCCTCAACGCGGACGGCGGCGTCGCCGTTCACACCGGCGAGAGCTGCATCCCCGAAGCCGGCCACCGGATCGGCGACGGCTTCTCGTGCCAGGCGAACATGATGCGCCGAGACACCGTGTGGGATGCGATGACCGTCGCGTTCGAGACGATCTCGGGCGACCTCGCCGACCGATTCCTGGCCGCGCTGGAAGCCGCCGAGGCCGAAGGCGGCGACATCCGTGGCAAGCAAGCGGCGAGGATCCTGGTCGTTCGGGGCAAGCGGACCGAGAAGCCGTGGGAGGACGTGCTCGTCGACCTTCGCGTGGACGACCATCCCGAGCCGCTGCCGGAGCTCGCTCGGCTGCTCCGACTGAAGCGCGCGTACGACCACGAGGAACGAGCGTCCGAGCTCAGCGAGGCCGGCGACGTCGAAGCCGCGGCGAAGGAATCGGAGGCGGCGTTCGCGCTCGTTCCGGGGAATCCGGAGCTGTCGTTCTGGACGGCCGCCAGGATGGCGACGCAGCACGACATGATCGAGCAGGCGAGGCCGATCCTGCGGCATGCCCTCGATGACGACCCCGGCTGGCAGGAGCTGTTGCGGCGACTCGGCCAACGCAGGCTCGGCGGTCTCACGCCCGAGGTGGCCGAACGCCTTCTCGAGGACGACAACTGAGGGCCCGCGGCTAGACTGCCGGCCGTGCCGGTCGAGATCGACATCGATCACGTCGCCCGGCTCGCGCGCCTCGAGCTCTCCGACGAGGAGAAGGAACGCCTCCGCGCACAGCTCGCCGTGATCCTCGACAACGCGGCGAAGGTGGGCGAGGTGGCGACGGAGGACGTGCCTCCGACGGCGTACGCGATCCCGCGCTCGAACGTGCTTCGCCCCGACGAGCTCACGCCGAGTCTCCCCGTCGAGGAGGTCCTGGCGAACGCGCCAGAGGTCGAGGACGACCGGTTCAAGGTTCCGCGCATCGTCGAGGTCGAATGACGTGACGGCGCTCTGCGACCGCAGCGCGACGGAGCTCAGCGCGATGCTTCGCGGCGGCGAGACGTCGAGCGTCGAGATCACCGCATCGTGCTTCCAACGGATCGAGGCAGTCGAGGACCGTGTCCGCGCGTTCCTGGCCCGTCGCGAGGACGCTGCGCAGGAGCAAGCAACGGCAGCGGACTCGCGCATCGCCTCGGGCGGCGCGCCGGCAGTGGCCGGCATCCCGTTGGCGCTGAAGGACGTGCTCTCCACGCGCGGCGTCGAGACGACGTGCGGCTCGAAGATCCTCGACGGCTACGTGCCGCCGTACGACTGCACGCCGTGGAAGCGACTGAAAGACGACGGCTCGGTGCTCCTCGGTAAGACGAACTGCGACGAGTTCGCCATGGGCTCGTCGAACGAGAACTCCGCGTTCGGGCCGGTGCACAACCCGTGGGACCTGACGATGGTGCCGGGCGGCTCGAGCGGTGGGAGCGCGGCGGCGGTCGCGGCCGGCGAGGCGATCTGGGCCCTCGGGACGGACACGGGCGGCTCGGTCCGTCAGCCCGCGTCGCTCTGCGGCGTCGTCGGGCTGAAGCCGACCTACGGGCTGATCAGCCGGTACGGCTTGATCGCGTTCGCGTCGTCGCTCGACACGATCGGGACGTTCACGAGAGGCGTTCGCGACGCCGCGATGCTGCTCTCGTTTATTGCCGGGAAAGACCTCCTGGACGCGACGAGCCTCGACACGCCGAGACGGGACTACACGGAGGGGATCGACGGCGGGATCGACGGCCTCCGCGTCGGCGTCGTGCGCGAGGCGTTCGGCGAGGGCGTCGAGGCCGGCGTCGAGTCGAGCGTCCGCGACGCGGTCGACCGGCTCGCAGGGCTCGGTGCCACCGTCGGCGAGACGTCGCTGCCACACACCGACTACGCCCTGTCGGCGTACTACCTGATCGCGCCGTCGGAAGCGTCGTCGAACCTGGCGCGTTACGACGGCGTTCGGTACGGGCTGCGCGTCGACGGCGCGGACTCCATCGAGATGATGACCCGAACGCGGGGCGCCGGGTTCGGGGCCGAGGTGAAGCGGCGGATCATGCTCGGGACGTACGCGCTCTCGGCCGGCTACTACGAGGCGTACTACGGGCAGGCCCAGAAGGTGAGGACGCTGATCATTCGCGACTACGAGGCCGCGTTCAGCGACTTCGACGTGCTGGTGTCGCCGACGTCGCCGACGACGGCGTTCCCGATCGGCGCGAAGGTCGACGACCCGCTCGCCATGTACCTGAACGACGTGTTCACGATCCCGGCGAACCTGTCCGGCATGCCGGCGATCTCGATCCCGAGCGGTCTCGACGAGAAGGGCCTGCCGGTCGGCGTGCAGATCACCGCACCGGTGCTGCGTGAGGACGTGCTGCTACGAGCCGCGTTCGCGCTCGAGCAAGCGATCGCGTTAGAGGGACGTCCTCGACTGGTCACCGATCTCGCCGCGTAGCGCTACGCGACGGCTTCTTCGCGTTCAGGCAAATCGTCGCCGGATTCCTCACTGCGCTCGGGTCGGCCCGTCGAGATGATGATCGCGACGCCGACCACGACGATCGCGCCGGCGATGAACGTTCGGAGCGTGATCGTCTCGTCCAGGATGAGCCACCCGAGGAACACGGCGACGACCGGGTTCACGTATGCGTACGTCGACACGAGCGATGTGCGCGCGTTCCGGAGAAGCCACACGTACGAGGTGTAGCCCACCCACGACCCGATCGTGATGAGGTAGCCCAGCGCGAGCAGGGATTCCATCGAGAAGTCCTCGAACCGGATCAACGCGATCTCGCCGCGCGCAACGCCGGCGACGACGAGGATCAGCCCACCGATCAACATCTCCATGCCCGCTCCGACCAGCGGACGCTTCGGGAGCGGCGCGTTGCGCGAGTAGAGGGACGCCGCCGTCCAGCTCATCGAGGCGACGACGCCGACGAGGAGACCGGACAGCGGCGCGTACCCGTCGAACGCCGTCCCGCCGATCAGCAGCGCCGCGCCGCCGAACCCCATGACGAGGCCGATCGTGGTCAGCCACCCGACCTCGTGTCGCAGGAGCACGCGATCGACGAGCGCCATCCACAACGGAACGAGCGCGATGATCAGCGAGATCGTGCCCGATGGGACCGTTCGCTCCGCGAGCACGACGAGTCCGTTCCCGCCCGCTACGAGTCCCGCTCCGACGATGCCTGCGGCGATCCAGTTCTGGCGCGTCGGGCGATCGCCCTCGACGTCGCCGCGCCGGACCGTCACAGCGTAGAGCACCAGCCCGGCCACCAAGAATCTGAACCCCGCAGCGATCAGCGGCGGGAGCGTCTCGTTCGAAACGCGGATCGCCAGATAGGTGGTGCCCCAGATGACGTAGACGGCCGTGAGGGCGGTCCAGATCAGTGCGGGGGAGGCGCGGGTGCGGTCACGATGGTTCGCCCGCGTCATCGAGCCACTGTAGCGGCGCTCCCGAGCGGTTCATCCCCTCATTGGTCCTCGCCGGTTACCGATTGGACTGCCTCGGGTTGCCCCAGGTGCGAAAGGCGGATCAGGCCGTCGGATACGCTTCGCGCGTCATGGCGGAGTACGAGAGCGTCATCGGCCTCGAGTGCCACGTCGAGCTCTCGACCGAGACGAAGATGTTCTGCGGGTGCAGGAACGAGTTCGGCGCGCCGCCGAACACCAACGTGTGCCCGGTCTGCCTAGGGCTCCCCGGGTCGCTCCCCGTCCCGAACGCGAAGGCGATCGAGTACATCGTTCGGATCGGGCTCGCGCTCAACTGCCGAATCGCCGATGAGAGCTTGTTCCACAGGAAGAACTACTTCTATCCGGACATGCCGAAGAACTTCCAGATCAGCCAGTACGACCTCCCGATCTGCATCGAGGGGCACATGGAGATCCAGGTCGGCGCCGAGACCCGTCGGATCGGGATCACTCGCGTGCACATGGAGGAGGACACCGGAAAGACGACGCACGTCGGTCGGTCCGGGCGCATCGATCAGGCCGACTACGCGCTGGTCGACTACAACCGAGCCGGCGTGCCGCTCGTCGAGGTGGTGAGCGAGCCCCACATGCGCTCGCCCGACGAGGCGCGCGCGTACTTCGCCGAGCTCCGCGCGACCCTCGAGGCGCTCGGCGTGTCCGATGTTCGGATGGAGGAGGGTTCGCTCAGGTGTGACGCGAACATCTCGACGCGGCGGGTCGGCGTCGCAGAACTGGGGACGAAGGTCGAGATCAAGAATCTGAACTCGATCCGGTCGCTCGACCGCGCCCTCAGGTACGAGGAGCAGCGGCAGCGCGCGGCACTCGATGCCGGCGAGACGCTCGTGCAGGAGACCAGGCACTTCGACGAGGAAGGAGGGAGCACGCACACGCTCCGCTCGAAGGAGGAGGCGTTCGACTACCGCTACTTCCCCGAGCCGGATCTTCCGCCGCTCGCTCCCGAGCCGTCGTGGGTCGATGGGGTCGGCGCATCGCTGCCGGAGCTTCCGGCAGCGATGCGCGCCCGCTACGTCTCCGACCACGCGCTGAAACCGGAACAGGCACGGCTCCTCGTCGCGTCGACGTCGACCGCGCGGCTCTTCGAGGACATCGTCGCGCTCGGGGCCGACCCGCGCGCCGCCGCGAATTGGGTTACGCAGGACCTCGCCGGGCTGCTGAACAAGGCGCGAATGGAGCTCGACGAGACGAAGGTGACTTCCCAACACGTCGCCGACCTCGTGCAGCTGATCGATGAGGGAACGCTGTCGCAGACCGCGGCGAAACAGGTGCTCGAGGAGGTCGTGGAGACGGGCGACGAGGTGGACGACATCGTCGATCGCCGGGCGCTCCGCCGGGTGACCGACACGTCTGCGCTCGAGACGTGGGTAACGGAAGCGATCACCGAGAACCCCGGGCCGGTCGAGCAGTACCGCCGCGGCAAGGAGGGCGCCTTGAACGCCGTCCTGGGTGCCGTGATGAAGAAGTCGCGCGGCTCGGCGGACGCCAAGGCCGTCCGCGAGCTGTTGCTCCGGCGCTTGTCGGAGAGCTGAGCTCGGCGCGCCGGTGAGGGTCGATCCGGCTTCCCGGCGGTACCCGTGGTGGCAGCTCATCCTGCTCGGTTTGGTCGGCCTGCTCGAAGCGCTGATCAGCCCGATCGGCCGCATGTGGCGTTCGGACCAACCGCTCGAGCGGTACGGGCTCGCCCACCTCGTATCCGTCGCGGGCGACGCGTTCGTCGCGATCGCCCTCGCCGGCTCGGTGTTCGACCTTCCGGTGGGACAGGCGCGAGGACGTGTCGCGCTCTACCTCGCGTTGACGATGGCGCCGCTGGCGATCGCCGCACCGTTCCTCGTGCCGCTTCTGGACCGAGCGGGGCCTCGTCGCCAGATCTCGTTCGCCGCGGCGCTGGGCCGCGCCGTCGTGGCGCTCGTCGCTGCTCCGCGGTTCGAAACGCTCGTGCTGTTCCCGGCAGGGTTCATCCTCCTCGCCCTATCGAAGGTGCACGCGATCACCAAGAACGGCCTCGCCGTCGCGTACGCCGGTCGCGCCGACGGCCTGGTGCGCGCGAACGCGCGGCTCGGCCGGATCGCGGCCGGGGGTGCGGTCCTGGGGGCCGGTCCGGCTCTGTTGTTGCTGCGGTTCGGTGGCGCGGAGGCGACGTTGTACGGCGCAGCGATCACGTACGCCGTCGCCGCGCTGCTGAACCTTCGATTACCCCACCCCAGGCTTCGCGGCGGCGGTCAGGCCGAGGTGACTCGCACCGGTGGGATCCCGGCTCTGGCCGCGCCCGCGATCGGAGCAGCCGGCCTTCGCGCCGCGACAGGGTTCCTGCTCTTCGCGCTGGCGTTCGCCCTCGTACAGAGCGGCGAGCCGGCATGGTGGTTCGGCTTGCTCGCCGCGGCCGGAACGGCCGGCGTGTACGTAGGTGATCTGATCGCGCCGCGCCTGCCGTCGTCGCTGAGAGAAGAGGCCGTGGTGGTCGCGTGCGTGATCGGCGCCGGGATCGGAGCGGTGCTCGCGTTCATCGCGTTCTCGTTACCGGTTCTCGTCGTTTTCGCCATCGTGGTCGGCGCGTCCGCCGAGCTCGGGCGCCTCGCGTTCCAGAGCCTGATGCAGCGCCTCGCGCCGGGCGGCGCGCACGGGCGAGTGTTCGTTCGATACGAGATCCTGTTCCAGCTTGCGTGGGTGGGTGGTGCGCTGATCCCCTCGATGCTTCCGATCGATTTTCGGTGGGGGTTCCTGATCCTCGCCGGGCTGTATCTCGTCGCCGGTGTCGGCTACTTGACGCCGGATCTGCTCGCTCGCCGACGTGCGTGAGGTGGCGAGTGACGACGCGGCTTGCGATACGCTGCCGCACGTTCGCGCCGCATCAGCGGAAGCCCAACGAGGTCAAGCGGCCAAGTCATCGGGAGGGAATCGAGCATGGCTGGTGAGTGGGTCAAGGTCGGGCCGGAGGGCGAGGTCGCCGAGGGCGAGATGAACTCGTTCGGCGCGGGCGACCGGATGGTCGCCATCGCGAACGTCGACGGCGACCTGCACGCGTTCGACGACGTCTGTACGCACCAGGGATGCTCGCTCGCCGAAGGAGAGCTCGACGGCACGACCGTCGAGTGCCCGTGTCACGGCAGTCAGTTCGACCTCACCACGGGCGAGGTGATCGGCGGACCGGCGACCGAGTCCGTGGACGTGTACCAGCTACGCGTCGAAGGCGGCGAGGTCCAGGTGTTGATCAACGAGCAGTAACGATCGGCGCACCGAAGTTCGGCCCGTGATGAGACTCCGGAACCGATGACGACGTTCGTCATCGTCGGCGCAGGCGAAGGCGGAGGCACTGCGGCCGGATCGCTCCGCGACGCCGGATATGACGGAGACATCGTGCTCATCGGCGAGGAGTCGATGCCGCCGTACGAGCGACCACCGCTCTCGAAGGAATACCTCCGCGGCGAGTCGGGCCATGCCCTCGTTCGTCCACCGGAGTGGTACGACGAGAACAACGTCGATGCGCGGTTCGGTGTTCGCGCGGAGCGCGTCGACGTATCGGCGCGAGAGGTAGAGCTCGGCGATGGCAGGCGCGTCGCGTTCGATCAACTCGTCATTGCGACGGGATCACGCAACCGCCGGCTGCC
>CALGFI010000032.1 GCA_937881155.1 uncultured bacterium
AACACCCGGTCCCATCCCGAACCCGGAAGTTAAGCCCTCCAGCGCCGATGGTACTGCCCGGGCGACCGGGTGGGAGAGTAGGTCGTCGCCGGACATCCTTCGAGAAGAGCCCGCCTCGATTCCGAGGCGGGCTCTTCCTTTTGGACGCCGCGCAGTTGGCATCGAACGTACGGGCGCGCGGGTACGCTGGCCGGTCGATGCCCAAGGCGCTCCAACCTCGTCGAAGACCCGGCCAGCGGGCGGGTGCGGGATCGCGCCGGCGCGCTCTTCCGCCCGACGTCGTGTCTGAGCTCCGTCACACGGCCCGCGCCGGAAAGGCCGACGACGCGATGAACCGCCTGGAACGCGCCGTGCAACTCCTCGAACGCGGCGACGCGAAGGGCGCGGCCGCCGAGGCGAGCAAGGCAAAGGATCTCGCGCCGCGCTCCGCCGCCGTCCGCGAGGTGCTCGGCCTCTCCTACTACCGTCTCGAGCGGTTTCGCGAAGCGCTGGCCGAGATGCAGACGTATCGTCGCGTCTCCGGACGTGCCGATCAGAACCACATCATCGCCGACTGTCTCCGCGCGCTCGGCCGGCCCGAACGTGCAGTGCCGCTCGCCGAGGAGGCGCTCGCCGCGAAGGGTGTCTCGCTCGCCGCTAAGGCGGAGGCCGTGATCGTCGCCGCGAGCGCCCTTGCCGATCAGGGAAAGTTCGACCAGGCCCTCGGGCTGCTCCGCCGCGTTCGAACTCGGGAGGACGTGGCGGGTCCCGAGGTCATCCGGATCTGGTACGTGACCGGCGACATCCTCTCGCGCGCCGGCAGGAAACAGGAAGCGGCCCGAGAGTTCCGCAAGATCATGCGCCACGATGCATCGGCGTACGACGTCGCCGAACGCGTCGCTCAGCTCTCCTGATCTGCCGCGGCCGCGGTTTCGCGCTCCCGACGCTTGTCCCAGTAACGCATGATCCCCATCGCGTTCATGCGAACGCCCGCCAGGATCTCGAACCGGTCGAGGTCGATCGCCGCTTCCGACCCCGTCTCCACGTCGTGGCCCGCTTCCGCTTCGAGCACAGACACGATCTCGTCGATGTCGTGCGTCGTCTCCATGGCCACGCGGACCGACTCGGTCCACGCGCGGAAGCGTTCGACGGCGAGGTCGCAGATCCGCTCGACGTCGCGAACGGGACCGAAGTGCGAGAACAGCACCACCTCGCCGGCGAGTGAACGGATCTTCTGAATGCTCTCGATCGCGAGCTCCAGGTCGTATTCCGGCGGCGGCGTCGCCGGGCGAAGCATGGGGACGTCGGGCGGGTGGATGCCGAGCGCGTCACCCGTGAACACAACCCCCGTCGCCGAGTCGACGAGCGCGACCTGATGTGACGCGTGCCCCGGGGTGGCGGTTGCCGTGAGCGCTCGCCCGCCGAGCTCGATCATGCGCCCGTCCGTAACGCTCTGGATCCGTTGCGCCGGAACGGGTTCCACCGTCCCGAACAGCGACGCCATCCGTTCCTCGCCGTACACCCTGGTCGCGCTCGCGACGAGGCGGGCGGGGTCGGCGAGATGCTGCGCCCCGCGTTCGTGCACCCACACCGTCGCCTTCGGATACGAGCCGCACAACGTCCCTACGCCGCCGGCGTGGTCGAGATGGATGTGCGTCACTACGATGTGAGCCAGGTCGTCGCGGCCGATCCCGAGCCTGTCGAGCCCAGCTTTCACATGTTCGGCGGATGTGGTTGGTCCGGTCTCGACGATCGCCGGCTCACGCGCGTCGAGCAGGTACGCGGCTGTGTAACGCTCGAGGCCCCCGTAGAACGTATCGATCGCCGTGATGCCGTCGGCGACGTCGAACACAACGGGATCCATTCGGGCGAGTCTACGCGTGCCAGTCGTGTCACTGGCTCCTGCTACCGTCGCGCGATGTCGGGACGACTCGAAGGAGGGTCGATGGTGGCCGTGAACGTCGTCGTGCTCGCCGGGACGGTGTCCGCCGATCCGGTCGAGCGGCGCATGCCGTCAGGCGACGAGGTGACCGAGCTTCGGCTCTCCGTTCCGGAGGCGGGCAGACGCCTCCTCCCCCTACCCGTCGCCGTTTGGCATCGCGATGTCGGCAAGCGCGCGTTGAAGGGCCTCGGCAAGGGCGACGACGTGCTCGTGTACGGCCAGTTGGTGCGGCGGTTCTACCGGAGCGGAGCGGGAGCGAGGAGCCTCACCGAGGTCGTCGCCTCGGGCATCAAGAAGCTCGAGGCGCCGGAGGTGGAGTAGGCGTCGCTCGGACGACGCGGCGTCACTCGGCCTCGAGTGGGCGCATCACCATGCCCGTCCGCGGCTTCGGCCAGAAGAACGTGGACTTCTGCGGGAGCGTGTGACCGAGCTCGACGACGCTACGAATCGTCTCGGCGTTCGTCGGCGGTAAGAGGTACGCGACCGTCGCCTCGCGACGCCGAACGACGTCCTCTGCCGCGACGGCGTCAGGCGTGAACCGCAACGTCTGCGACCGACCGGCGAGCACCTGCTCGTGCAGCCGCGATACGGCGGGAGGTTCGCCGACGAGCTCGGCGACGCGGTGCACGAGAGCGCCGCCCTCGTACGCGACGGTTCCGAACGCGAGCTTCCGGTCGTCGACCGAGTCGAGCACCTCCTCGAGGTCGCGGACGCGGGTTCCCGTCGTCGGCGGCGATCCGTCGAGCGCGATGCGATGGAACGGCAGGACCGGCGGGTCCTCGATCGCCGCGTCGACGAGGAACATCATCACGCGGTCCCAGGCGCCCGGACCGTGGCGCGCGCGTATCTCGTCTCGGTAGCGGAGCGCCGTGGCGTACCGGTGATGTCCGTCGGCGATCATGAGCGACGTCGATCCGAGCCACGTGGCAACGTGCGCGTCCGCGGGCGCCACCCACATGCCGTGCTCGACGCCGTCGTCGTCCACGAGCGACGCGGCGGGTCCGCCCGACGTCGCCTCCTCGAGCCACCTCGCGAGCTCCGGGATGGGACCGGCGAACACGGCGTAGATGCACGAGGGGTTCGCGCCGATCGCGCGCATGAGCCGGAGCCTGTCCTCGACCGGACCGCGCATCGTGCGCTCGTGCGGAACGATGCCGCCGCCCCAGTCCTCGAGCTCGAGCGCGCAGATCAGCCCTCGGATCCGACGGGCCCGGCCGTGGAAGCGGAATCGCATCTCGTATGGGTAGTAGGCGGGACCGTCGGTAGTCACGAGGACGCCGTCGTCGCGCCACACCGAGAGCGATCGCGCGGCCTCCACGTAGGGATCGAGTCCGCGTCCAGGTCGCTCGTTCGCGTCCTCGGCGAGATCGAGGCGGATCACGTTGTACGGGCTCGCGGAGAGGTAGCGGGCATGCTCCTCCTGCGAGATCACGTCGTAAGGTGGTGCCGTGACGACCTCGAACGAACCGACTCGCTCGCGGTCGAAGCGCAGGCCGACGAACGGGAAGATGCGGGGCACGCGGGATGTATAGCAGGCGCCCCGAACACGAGACCGAGTCGGCCTACGACCTGTTCCACCGGGGGGTCGGGTTCCTCTCGCACGGACACCCGCATCAGGCCGCGATGTTCCTGTCGCGGGCGAAGCTGCTCGAGCCGGAGAAGGCGTCGATCCGAGAGGCGCTCGGGCGTGCGCTGTTCAACGCGGGTAGGGCGCTCCGCGCCCGCCGGGAGTTCGCAAAGGCCGTTCAGATCGATCCGGCGAGCGACTACGCGCACTTCGCGCTTGCGCTCGCGTGCGAGCGGACCGGCCAGCGCTCACGCGCGATCGGCCATCTGAAGCTCGCGATCGTGATGCGACCAGGCGTCGACGATTACGAACGCGCGCTTGCCCGGCTCGCCGGGTGATGCTCGCGGCGCGCTACGACGCGCTGCTCTTCGATCTCGACGGAGTGATCTACCGCGGTGACGAGGTCGTCGAGGGTGCTCCGGAGACGATCGAGGCTGTTCGCAGCGCCGGAGCGAGGGTGGTGTTCCTCACCAACAACTCGTCTCGGACGCCCGAGCGCGTGGCGGACAAGCTCGTTCGCCTCGGGGTGAAGACAGACGCGTCCGAGGTGATGACGTCCGCGGTGGCCACGGCGGATATGCTCGCCCGCCGTGGCGGTGGGACCGCGTACGTCATCGGGGGCGAAGGGGTCACTCGTGCGCTTGTCGACGCGGGTGTCGACGTCGTCGACGGCCAACCGACGCGCGTGGATCTCGTCGTCGTCGGGATCGACGACGACTTCACGTACGCTCGGCTCCGCACGGCGAGCGTGCTCGTTCAGCGCGGCGCGAGGCTGGTCGCCACGAACGCGGATCGGACGTTCCCCGCTACCGGCGGCGAGCTGTGGCCCGGAGCGGGCGCGCTGGTCGCCGCACTCGAAACGTCGACGGGCCTCGAGGCGGAGGTCGTCGGGAAGCCGCACGCGCCGCTGTTCGAAGCGGCGCTTCGTCGCTCGGGCGGATCGGCGCCGCTCGTGATCGGCGACCGCCTCGACACCGACATCGCGGGCGCGAACGCGCTCGGCTGGGACTCGATGCTGGTGCTCTCGGGTGTCTCGACGGAGGC
>CALGFI010000033.1 GCA_937881155.1 uncultured bacterium
GCCGAGCGCGGCACGCGTCTCCTGCTGACAGAACAACGTCGAGCTGATCCAGCACGACGCGTACCCCTGCGCGTGGAACGCGAGCAGCAGGTTCTGGATCGCCGCGCCGCCGGACAGCAGGAACATCTCTCGCTCGGCGCTCGAGCGCTCTTCGTCGGCGTACGGGTGCGAGCCGGCGAACCGCACGAACGGCACGACGAGCACCGGCGCCGCGCCGAGCACGGCATCGCTCTTGGCAAGGCGCCGGTCGATCGTGGTCTCCGGGGTGGCGTCGCGGCGAAGGTCCTCCCTCCACGCCTGGGCGATCGCACCGAGCAGAGTGCGCTTCGCGGCGTCCGAGGTGAGGACCGCGAACAACCACGGCCGCGTGTGGTGCGGCGCAGGCGCCGTGCAGGCCGCTCGAACCGCTTCATCGATCACGTCGCGCGGGACGTCGCCCTGACCGAAGGAGCGGATCGTTCGGCGCGCGGAAAGTGACAGGAGCGGCGACTCGCGGAACAGATCGTCCTCGCGCGGGCGAACGAGGTCTCGCGCCCGGCCGAGCGGAGCATCGGCGGAGATCCCCCGAACGACGGCCGCGGGAACCATCGCGTCCTTGCCCATGACCAGCCCGCTTGCGGCAGCGACCTCGTCGGCCAGCGCGACGATCGTCGCTTCGAGCTCCCGCCCGTGGTGGTCCTTCGTGCCGCGCAGGTCGACGACTGCGGGCATCCCGGCGCATCCGATCGCGACGTTCACCACGCCGTGCCGCCACGGCCGTCCGAACGTGTCGGTGATCACCACGCCGAGCTCGACGCCGAGCCGGTCGCGAAGCTCTCCGCGGAGCGACTCCGCCGACGCGTCGGGGTCCTCCGGCAACAGCGCGAGGAACCCGGCCTCGACGTTGGACGTGTCGACGCCCGCGTTCGCGCAGACGAACCCGTGACTCGTCTCCGCGATGACGAGATCGCCGCGCCGCGCGACGACGCGAACCGTCTCACGCTGCACCCATGCGTCTCGCCCCGAGCCGTCGTCGGGGACGATGCGGCCCTCCGCCTTCGACACGACTTTCTGCGTCACGGCCACGACGTCCCCGTCCTGCGCGCCGACCTCGCGAAGCGCCACGGCGAGGAGCGCCGCGAGGTCGTCGCCGGGTCGGATCTCCGGAAGGCCCTCGAGCGGAAGGACGCGCACGCTCACGTGACCAACGCGAGCGCCATCCGTGCCACCGTTTCCGCTTTGGAATCGTCCGTCATGACCGTGTCGGTCGCGGCAACGCGGACCCCGGTGCGTTCGATCCGCCCGGCGATCCCCCGGTCCACGTCGTCGATCACCCACGCACCAAGCAGCCCCGAATAGAACTCGGCGGCACCGGCCGCCGTGACCTCGACCCCCGCGACGGGGAGCAGACGGTCGGCCATCCCGGCGAGGGGCCGCCCGCCGACGATCGGGCTGACGCCGGCGACGACGTCGCGTCGCCACTCGAGCTCCTCTCGTATCCCCGGGACGGCGAGGATCGGCGCGACCGACGCGACGGGGTTCGACGGACATAGGACGATGAGGTCCGCTTCGCGGAGCGCCACGAGCACGCCGGGGGCCGGCCGGGCCGACGCGGCGCCCTGGTACCGCACGGACTTCACCTCGTCCTGCGCCCGGCGCCTGACCCAGTACTCCTGGAAGTGCAGATCGACCTCCTCACCTTCGGCCACGACCGAGACGCGGGTCGTCACCGGATCGTCCGACATCGGAAGCAGGCGCATGTCGATGCCGAACCGCGACGTCACTCGTTGGGTGACCTCGGACAGCGTCGCTCCCGAGGCCAGCAGGTCGGTTCGGAAGAGATGCGTCGCCAGATCGAGGTCCCCCAGATTGAACCAGGCGAGTTCCGCGTCGAACCGCGCGAGCTCCTCGTTCGCGCGGAACGTGTCGCCCCGGCGACCCCACCCTCGTTCCCGATCGAACGCGTCGCCGAGCCAGTAGGTGACGGAGTCGACGTCGGGACAGACGCGAAGTCCGTGCATCACCACGTCGTCGCCCGTGTTGACGATGACGGTGACGTCGTGCGGCGGAACGGCTCGTGCGAGACCGCGCAGGAACTTGCCGGCGCCGATGCCACCCGCGAGCGCTGCGACCCTCACGTTTCCTCTCCATCGACATGCGAGCGCGGCGCGACGTTCGCTTCGTTCGCTGCGCGAGCCCCAGCGCGGCACCCCATGGCGGACGAGCGTAGTACGCTCGCCGCTCGATGGGTCACCCGGAAACATCGGCGCGGTAGCGGACGTGGTTCTCGAGCGCGCGATCGCTCGCTCGATCGCGAGGGCCGGCGCCGGCAAGTCCCTATCTCTCGACGAGACGGCCGCATTGATGGACGCGCGCGGCCCGCGGCTCGTTGAGCTGTCGGAGATCGCCGGCCGCTTCCGAGAGCTCGGTCGCGGAACAACCGTGACGTACTCGCGCAAGGTGTTCATTCCGCTCACGATGCTCTGCCGCGATCACTGCCACTACTGCACGTTCGCCAAGCCGCCGGCGCGGCTCGATGCGCCGTACCTCACTCCGGAGGAGGCCGTGGCGATCGCTCAAGCCGGTGGTCGACGAGGCTGCAAGGAGGCGCTGTTCACCCTGGGAGACCGTCCCGAGGATCGGTACGACGTCGCGCGCGAATGGCTGACCGAGCGTGGATTCCGCTCCACGCTCGAATACGTTCGAGCGGTCGCCATCCGCGTGATCGAGGAGACAGGACTCCTGCCGCATCTCAACCCAGGAGTCATGTCGTACGAGGAGCTCGCGCGGCTGAAGCACGTGAGCGCGTCGATGGGCCTCATGCTCGAGACCTCCTCGGCGCGCTTGTCCGAACGCGGTGGCCCGCACTTCGGCTCTCCGGACAAGGTCCCGGCCGTTCGGCTGCGGACGATCGAAGACGCCGGGCGACTGGCGATCCCGTTCACCACGGGCATCCTCGTCGGGATCGGGGAGACGGCGCGCGAGCGCGCGGAGTCGCTGTTCGCGATACGTGACCTGCACCGGCGATACGGGCACGTGCAAGAGGTCATCGTCCAGAACTTCCTGCCGAAGCCGGGAACGGCCATGCGCGACGCGGCGCCGCCGGATCAGGAGGAGTACCTCGCTGCGGTGGCGACGACGCGCATCGTGATGGGACCTCGCATGAGCGTGCAGGCGCCTCCGAACCTCTCCGACGTGCACGGTCAGCGCCGCCTCCTCGCGGCCGGAATCGACGACTGGGGCGGGGTCTCTCCGCTGACGCCGGACCACGTGAACCCAGAACGGCCGTGGCCTGCGATCGACGCGCTCACCGAGCGGTGCGAGGAGGCGGGTCTGCAATTACGTGAGCGGCTGACGATCCATCCCGCCTTCGCTTCGAAGCCGGATCCCTACCTCGCCGGCAAGATGCGGGCGCCGGTCGCAGCGCTGATGGACGATCGGGGGCTCGCGATCCCCGGCAAGCGTCCCGAGCCCATGTCCTGGCAGGACCCGGACGTGCAGTGGAAGCCGAGGGCGACGGAGCTCACGTTCGACAAGGGCGCCGACGCCGGGCTTCGCGCCGACGCGAACGAGGTCTACGGCGACTTCGAAGCGTTATCCGTGTCGCGCGCGTGGCACCAGGAGCGCGTCGCGCCCGAGCGAATCGACCTGCAGATCCGCTCGGCGCTGCGCAAGGCGGCGCGTCACCAGCCCATCGACGACGGCGACGCGCTCGCGCTGTTCCGTGCCGAAGGCAGAGCGCTCGAGACGCTCTGCGCCGTCGCCGACGACCTCCGGCGAGAGGCGGTCGGTGACGAGATCACCTACGTCGTGAACCGGAACATCAACTTCACGAACGTGTGCTACGTGGGATGCCGGTTCTGCGCGTTCGCGCAGCGGGAGGTCGATCCGGAGAGCTACACGCTCACGCTGGAGGAGATATCGGCTCGCGTACGCGAGGCCGTCGAGTGGGGCGCGACGGAGATCTGCATGCAGGGCGGGATCCATCCGGACCTGCCGGGCGAGTTCTACTTCGACCTGCTGGACGCGGTGAAGCGGGCAGCCCCCGACATCCACGTCCACGCGTTCAGTCCGATGGAGGTGCTCAACGGGGCAACGCGGCTCGGAATCTCGTTCGAGGATTTCCTTCGGGAGTGCGTGGCGCACGGGCTCGGAACGATCCCCGGCACCGCCGCCGAGATCCTCGATGACGACGTGCGGTGGCTCCTGACGAAGGGGAAGCTCCCCGCCGACACGTGGGAGCAGATCGTTCGAACGGCGCACGCGCTCGGGGTTCGCAGCTCGTCGACGATCATGTACGGGCACGTCGATGCGCCGCCGCATTGGGTTTTCCACATCCGCCGTCTTGCCAGGATCCAACGCGAAACGGGTGGATTCACGGAGTTCGTTCCGCTCCCGTTCGTTCATCAGAACGCGCCGATCTATCTCGCGGGAAAGGCCCGTCCCGGTCCGACCTTCGTCGAGAACCGTCGGATGCACGCCATCGCGAGGATCATGCTCGACGGAGTTATCCACAACGTGCAGGTGTCGTGGGTCAAGCTCGGCGTCGAAGCGTCGCAGGTCATCCTTCGCGGCGGAGCGAACGATTTCGGTGGAACGTTGATGGAGGAAACCATCAGCCGGATGGCGGGCGCGCGATGGGGGATACGCACGGAGCCGAGCGCGTTCGACGACGCCATCCGCACGATCGGTCGGATCCCTGTCGAGCGTTCGACGACGTACGAGCATCTGCGGCGCAAGCATGTCGAGGCCGGTTCAACGGCGGCCACAACGCGCGCCACGGCGTCCGCGAACGACTGACGGCGCGTCCGCGACCGCGTTTTCCCCCAATTCGGTCAATGTGATTGACCTAGTCTGTCAACCTGATTGACCTGGCGATTTCTGCCTCAGAACCCTTGCACTCTGCGTTCTGCGCGTATTCCATTCATCTGGGGATGCATGCACGGATGCTTCGGATCTCGAGTTTTCCCCTTGTCAAGAGGGGAACGGATAGCTCAGAATCACACGCGTGTGATTCTGGGGGGAGAGAGCGGTGCATCACTACATCCCTTGGCAGGAACGGGCGCGGTGCCGAGAGCACGACCCCGAGATCTTCTTCCCGGAGAAGGGAGGGTCATCGAGGGAGGCCAAGCGGATCTGCGCTGACTGTCCCGTCCGCATCGAATGCCTGAACTACGCACTTCGGCGTGACGAGCGCTACGGGGTGTGGGGCGGAATGAGCGAACGGGAACGGAGACGCCTGAAGCGCATGGCGTCCTGACGGAAGGGAAAGGGGGTGACCGATGTCACCGGCGAGAAAGCGTTCGACAGCCGCAAAGAAGGCGGCGGCGACCCGGAAGCGGAAGAGCTTGAAGCGGGTCGTCGCGGGCAAGAAGGCCGCAGCCACGAGGAAGCGCAAGACCACGACGGCGAAGAAGTCGACACGCAGGAAGAGCACGAAGCGGGTCGCCGCGGGCAAGAAGGCCGCAGCGACCAGGAAGCGCAAGACAGCGGCGCGCAAGTCGACAGGCCGCAAGTCGACAGCCCGCAAGACGACTCGCAGAAAGAAGTCGACCGCGTCGAAACGGACCTCCGCCCGCAAACCCGCGGCGAGGAGGAAGACGACGCGTCGCAAGACGACCAGAAGGAAGGCCGCGTAGCGGGGTCCTTCGATTGGTCAGGAAGGGGGGCGATCGCCCCCCTTCCTCGTTCTCGCGGCATCTCCGGACGGATCCGGAGCGTCGCATGCTAGTCTCCTCGAGCGCGTTTCCGCGTTCCCCATTATTGCCATGACGACGACGGTAGGAGCACGCCCCGCCTCATCCGACGCGACCCGAGATCCGAGCGTCCTCGTTGTCCTGGTCGCTCGCGACGCCGCTCGCTGGTTGCGCCAGAGTCTTCAATCGCTCGCCACACAGACGCATCCGCGACTGGGCGTCGTCGCCGTCGACAACGCGTCGACGGACGGAACCGCGGTGTTGCTCCAGCAGGCGCTCGGCGAGCGTCGCGTGATCAGGCTCCGCCACAACGTCGGCCTCGCGGGCGCGATCCGCTCGGCGATGGAGCTCCCCGCGGTCGGTGCCACCGACTACCTCCTGGTCATGCACGACGACACGGCGCTCGCGCCGGACGCCGTCGCGCGGATGGTCGAGGCGGCCGAGGGGATCCGCGGCGTGGAGCGTGTGGGGATCGTCGGTCCGAAGGTCGTCGACTGGGTGGACCCGCGGCTGCTGCGCGAGGTTGGTCGCTCGACCGATCGATTCGGACACCCGTATACGCCGCTGCAGGACGGCGAGCTCGACCAGGGTCAGTACGACCGCGTCCTCGAGGTGCTGTTCGTCTCGAGTTGCGCCATGTTGATCTCGCGCGAGGCGTTGAAGCGCGCCGGCGCGTTCGACGAGCGCTTCGCCGGTCACCACGACGATCTCGATTTCTGCTGGCGAGCGCGGCTGGCCGGGTTCCGCGTGTTGATGACGCCGCTGGCGGTTGCGCTCCACCGCGGCGCGGGGGCGCGCGGTGAGCGCCCACAGGAGCACCGTCGCCGGAGCTCGCGCTACTACGCGGAACGGGCCGCCCTCGCGTCGATGCTGAAGGACTACGGCATACCGACGCTGCTGTGGTTGATGCCGGTGTACACGGTGCTCGGTCTGGCGCGGCTCGCGTATCTCGCCGTGTCACGCCGGTTCGAGGACGCGTTCGACCTCATCGCGGCGTGGGCCTGGAACATCGTGCATCTGCCGGGAACGCTGCGTCGACGTGTCCGTGCGCAATCGGTCCGCGCCGTTCGAGATCGATCGGTCCGGCGGTTCATGGCGGCGACGTTTCGCGTGCCGCGGTGGTTCGAGCGGGCGGAGGAGTTCCTCGAAGAGGACTTGGAATCGATCGGCGTGGAGCCGGATGCGCCCCTGCTGCGTCGTCGACGCGCCGCCCACATCGCGCTCGGCCATCCCGTGCTCCTCGGATCGATCATCGGCGCCACGCTGCTCGCGGCCGCCGTTCGTCATCTGCTCGGACCCGAGACGATCGGCGGTGGTGCATTGCCGGTGTTTCCTGAGTCAGCTGACGCGTTCTTCCACGAGCTCTTGTCGGGTGTCCGCACGACCGTGCTCGGTGGCACGCAGCCAGCGTCGCCGGCCGTCGCGGCGCTCGGCGCCACGTCGTGGCTGTCGTTCGGGAGCACGGCTGTAGCGACGAAGGTCCTTCTCGGCGCGTTGCCGGCTGTCGCGGGCGTCCTCGCGTACCGATCCTTCGCTCGACAAACGTCTCTCCCGGCCACCGCGATCGTCGCCGCGATGGCATACGTACTGTCGGGGGCCGTTCTGTGGTCGTTCTCGGAGGGACGCATCGCGCTCCTCGTCGGCGTGGCGGCGCTTCCGGTGGTGTGGGAACGGTTCGACGGCGCGTTCGGGCGCAGACGGCCCGAACGCGCCGTCAGGTACGGCGTGGGTCTCGGCGTCGCGCTCGCAATCGCCGTGTCCTTTCTCCCCGGCGTGCTGCTCGGAGTGGGGTTGATCGCGCTCGCGCACGTCGTCACCGCGAGGCGCCCCGATCGCGGCCTCCTGCTGACGGTCCTCGGGACGGCTACGGCGGCCGTCCTCGCATTCCCCGTCGTGAGGGAGCTCGTCGGCGCGCCCGGTCCATCGCTCGCGTCGTTCGTCGGCAGTGAGGACCCCTGGAAGGTCCTCCGACTCGTTCCGGGCGACGGACCGACGTCGTGGTTGGCGTCGGCGTTCCTGCCGATCGCTGCGGTTATCTGCTTCGCCGCAGCGGAGCGCGAGAGCCGCGGAAGATCGTGGCGCGCGATGTCGGTCGCCGTTGCGGCCACTGCCCTCGCGTGGCTTTCCGCTGCCGGATATCTCCCCGACGCCCTGACGAACGCGCCCGTGTACCTGATCACCGCAGCGTTTGCGGAGGCGGCCGTCATCGCGTACGGCGCGTCCGGTCTCGTCTCCGGCCTCGCCCGGCAGGCGTTCGGAACGCGGCAGCTCGCGGCCGCGGGGTTCGCGATCATCCTCGGCGTCGGGCTCGGCGCACAGGCGATCCAGGTGACGCTCGCCGAGTGGGCGGTGCGACCGAACGGGGTTCCGCCGGCCTGGACCGTCGTCGAGTCGAGCGGCCGGGGCGAGTTCCGCATCCTGTGGATCGGCCACGCGCGAGGCGACCGCTTCCCCGCGCCGGGTGGCGATCCCATCGGAATCGCCGAGGCGGGCGACGCGAGCGTGCGCTTCTCGATCACCGACCGGATGGGCGCGAACGCGCTCGACACGGGACGTCCGTCGTCGGGCCCTGGGTACTCCTACCTCCGCTCCGTTGTCGCCGAGCTCGTCGGCGGGCAGACGGGCCACGCCGGGTCTCTTCTCGGGCCACTCGGCGTCCGATTCGTGGTCGCGGGCGACGATGACGTGCCGGATGCCGTCTTCGATCGGTTGAACGCCCAGGCCGATCTCGACCGCCTGCCCGCCGGTGGGCTCACCATCTATAGGAACTCGGCGGCGCTCCCGGGTGCGTTCGTCGCGTCGGATTCCGCCTGGACCGCGCCGGAGTCGGCCGACCTCCTCGAGATCGCGGAGCTACCCGCCGTCGGCCACGTGCGCCGACTCCCGGCCCCGGAGACGTTCCAGCCGGTGAACATCGATGCCTCCGGTGAGGCGATCGTGCTCGATCAGTTCGACTCCGCATGGCGCGCTCGGAACGACGGGGAGGAGATCGAACCGCGCGCGGCCTTCGGCTGGGCGATGGCGGCGGACGTCGAGGCCGGATCGCTCGCCTTCGACTACACGCGGCAATGGGCGCGGACCGTCGAGATGGCGGTGCTGGGGTTCCTGTGGCTCGTCGCACTGTGGGTGACCAGGCGGCCGGTGTCGGCATGAGCCGAGGGCAGCTCGTCGCGGCTCTCCTCGTAGCGGCGCTCGCAGTGGGGGGTGCCGTGTTCGCGGACCGCGACGTCGGACCGAAAGGGCTCGACGCGGCTCCCCTCTCGTCCGTCGCGTCCGGCGAGTGGTTCTGCCCCCACGGCGGCGGCGACGACTGGGAGGTCGAGCTGCAGGTGGCGAACCCCGGCGCATCGCCGGCGACGATCCGCTTGCAAACGCTCGGCGGCCGTCGCCCCGACGAATCGACGACGGCCACGGTCGAGCCGGGTTCGACGCTTCGCGTCGAGGTCCCGGCCGACGCGCGCGAGCGCGCGAGCACCGTCGAGTGGTTCGGCCAGTGGGTCGCCGTTGGCTGGGTCGCGCACGCCGGAGGAGAAGAGGGCGGGGTCGCCGCCGAGCCGTGCGCGCCGGCCGCCGGCGGACGGTGGCTCGTCCCCGACGGGACGAGCGCAGAGGAGGAGAACCGGGATTTCGTCGTCGTGATGAACCCGTTCTCGGGCGACGCCGTCGTTTCGATCGCGTTCCTCTCCGAACGGAATGTCCCGACGAGGCACAGCGACCTCACGGACGTCGTGCTGCCATCGCATCGCAGCCTCGCCGTCCCGGTCAGCGACTATGTGCTTCGCGAGCGGACGGTGTCCGCCCTGGTCGAGGCCTCCGTCGGCCGGGTGGTCGCCGCCTCGCTCGGCGTCGTTCAGACCGGTGGCATCCGGTCGGCCATCGGTTACCTCGGCCGGCCGCCGAGTCAGCTGGTGTTCCCGGGCGGCGACGATGCCGGCCGGGCCGAGCTCGCCGTGATGAGCACCGGGCTCCAACGCGTCTCCCTCGCGGGGGAGTTGCTCGAGAGAGACGCCGACCGGCCGTTCGCCGGTCTCGCCGACTCGTCGCCTCCGGGGGAGTCGGGTCGCACCTACCAGGCGACGACGACCGGTCCCACATCCGTGCTGTTCACGACGGAGAGCTCCGGGATCGCCGCCGCGCGCCGAACCTACGGCGTTGTCTCGGATCAGGGGTCGACCGGTGGCGCCCCGCCGGCGGGGGCGTGGGTGGTGTTCTCGACCGTCGACGGATCGCCATCGCGTCCAGGCCTCGTGCTCGCGAACCCGGGGCAGGAGCCCGCCGAGGTCACGCTGAGCCATATGGCTCCCGCGACCGGCGCACCGGTCAGGATCACGGTCCCACCCCAGCGGTCCGTGGTCGCGCCGAGGCGTTTCCTCGAGGCCGAACCGTCGGGAGCGGTTCTTGCCACCTCGGAGAGTGGAACGTTCGTGCCGGCATCTGCGTCGTATTCGCTGGGTCGCGAGGGCCTCGCGACCTATGCCGTCGCGCTGGGGATCCCGATCCCGAGCCAATGGATTCCCGCGGAATAGACGGAGATGATGACTTCAGCTTGTGGAATAGTCCGCCGTTGAAGCAGGTAGAAAACGACAGCGGTCGAGGGACGCGAGGACACGTCGGATGGCGATGAGGCACGGGAGACGGTCGAGGCGAGCAGTCAAGATCGCGCTCGTCTCGCTGGCGGTGGTCGGCGTCTTGGGGGGCGGCACGGCCTACGCCGCCTACCGCTACGACGCCTCGGCCGCCGACCGAATCCTCCCCGGCGTCAGCATCGGTGGCGTCGACGTGAGTGGGATGACGCGCGATGAGGCGCGGCGCGTCGTTCAGGCGCAGGCGGAACCTCGCCTCACCGACGACCTCGCGGTTCACGCGGCCGGCGCCGTGTGGACCGTGACGCCTGCCGCTCTGGGTGTCCAGGCGGACGTCGACGGCGCGATCGATCGGGCCTACGGCGTCGCCGGCGACATGTCCCTTTTCTCGCGCCTCTACCACCGGATCGCCGACCGTCCGGTCGACGTGGGCTTCCGGATCGAGTACGTCCAGGACGAAGGCGCCGTCGATGCGTTCGTCGAGCAGGCGTACCGCGAGGTCGCGGTGCCCGCCGTCGACGCTCGCTTCGCCCTCGAGGACGGCGAGATCGTCACGCGGCGCTCGCGCACCGGTCAGGAGATCAAGTCGGATATCGCGGTGCAGCGCATCATCAAGGCGCTTGGTCGTCAGGTGGACGAGGTGGACATCCCCGTCCGCGAGGTGACGCCCGAGGTGACGACCACCTCCCTCGGAACGACGATCGTCGTGGACGTCTCGGCAAACACCCTCGTCGTGTACGAAGACCTCGAGGTGGTCAGGGAATACCGGGTGGCCACCGGAACGCCGGGATATCCGACCCCCGTCGGCACGTTCGAGATCGTCAACAAGGTGGAGAACCCGACCTGGTACAACCCGGCGCCGGACACGTGGGGGGCCGACCTGCCGGCGTCCATCGGCCCGGGCCCCGGGAATCCGCTGGGCACGCGGGCGATGTACCTGAACGCCCCCGGCATCCGGATCCACGGCACGTGGGATTCATCGTCGATCGGGACCGCGGCGTCGCACGGATGCATCCGCATGAATATCGAGGACGCCGAGGAGCTGTACCCGCACGTTCCCGTCGGTGCGCGCGTCCTCGTCAAGCCGTAGCGCGATCCGCTTTCGCGGGCGAGGCGACCGTTCGGCCTACGCTCGGGGTGTCGGCGGGGAACCCCACGCCGACCGGCCCTCACTCTGGCGACCTACGCGAGAACCTTCGGGCGGACCAGCCGAAATGAGGAGTGGGGGTCATTGTCTCCCCCCGGGTGCGATGCCGACCATATAGGCACATGCCCGACAAGCCCGACAAGCTCGACAAGCTCGAGGGGACGTGTCCGATCTGCAACCAGGGCGACGTCATCACGATCACGATGAGCGTCAGCGGCAGCGACCTGTCCTTCACGACCTGCCACCTGTGCGAGGCGAAGTGGTGGTACCGCGACGGTGAGCCGGTTCCGCTCCGCTCCGTCATCGGCGGCGTGATCCCGCAGCGCCGTTAGCCTCGTCGAGCGGGGCTCGAGCTTCGCGCCTGCCGAACGTGGCCGATTCGGGAACTCCGCCTTGAGTAGGATGCCGGAACCGTGCCCCGACGTGACCTGCGCTCCATCTTCAAGGCGTACGACGTTCGCGGTGTCGTTCCCGACGAGCTCGACGAGGACGTCGCGCGGCGGGTTGGCGGCGCGTTCGTCGACTGGGCCGACGTCACCTCGGTCATCGTTGGTTACGACTGTCGCCTGTCGTCGCCCTCGCTCGCCGAGGCGATCCGGGAAGGGATCACGTCGCGTGGAGCCGACGTCGTCGACCTGGGGCTCGCGTCGACCGACCTGCTGTACTTCGCATCCGGTTCGCTCGACGCCGCAGGGATCATGCTCACCGCCAGCCACAACCCGCCGCGATACAACGGCTTAAAGTTCTGTCTCGCCGGCGCGCGACCGGTCGGTGAGGAGACGGGACTCGAAGAGATCCGTGCGATCGCCGAGGGAGACGGACGGCCGCCGGTCGCGGCGCGAGGGTCCGTGCGTCGCGTCGATCTCCTCAACGAATACGTGGAGCACGTGCTGTCGTTCATCGACGCGCCGAACGTTCGGCCGTTGAACGTCGTGGTCGACACGGCGAACGGGATGGGCGGGCTCGTCGTGCCGCCCGTGTTCGCGCGACTGCCGCTGAAGGTCACGC
Organism: uncultured bacterium; assembly: GCA_937881155.1. GTDB lineage: Bacteria > Actinomycetota > UBA4738 > UBA4738 > HRBIN12 > CALGFI01. Next base: position 12,414 of record CALGFI010000033.1, read on the forward strand.
ACCTGTTCGCCGAGCTCGACGGCACGTTCCCGAACCATCCCGCCGACCCGATCGATCCGGAGAACCAGCGCGACCTCAAACGCGAGGTGCTCGCCAGGGAGGCCGACGTCGGCCTCGCGTTCGACGGAGACGCCGACCGCGTGTTCTTCGTCGACGAACGCGCCGAGGGCGTGAGCGGTTCGGACGTCACGGCGCTCGTGGCTCGCGCCGTGCTCGAGCGCGAGCCCGGCGCGAAGATCGTGCACAACCTGATCTGCTCATGGGCCGTTGCGGAGGTGATCCGGGAGAACGGCGGAACCCCGATCCGCTCGCGCGTCGGTCATTCGTTCATCAAGCAGGTGATGGCGGAGACGGGGGCGGCGTTCGGCGGCGAGCATTCGGGCCACTACTACTTCCGTGAGAACTACCGGGCCGACTCGGGGCTCATCGCAGCGGTCGTCGTCCTGGAGCAGCTGTCGCTCGCCCGCGTTCCGCTCTCGGAGCTGCTCCGCCCGCTCCGCCGCTACTACTCCTCGGGCGAGATCAACACCCACGTCGACGACCGGTTCGGCCGGATCGAGCAGATCGCGGCCGTGTACGCGAGCGGCCGCCAGGACCGGCTGGACGGGCTGACGGTAGAGTTCGACGACTGGTGGTTCAACGTTCGACCCAGCAACACCGAACCACTGCTCCGACTGAACGTGGAGTCCAGGACGGAAGAGCTTCTGAAGGAGAAGACCGACGAGGTCCTCGCGGTGATCCGGACAGGGGGTTCGACGGGTTGAGGAAGCGAGCGCCTACGAGCGAGCACCGGGCCGCCGGGAGAGGAGCGACGCGATGAGCGTGGACCCGGAGCTGCTCGAGATCCTCGTGTGCCCGAACGACCGCGGCGAGCTCGACTACATCGAGGCCGAGTCGGTCCTCGTCTGCCGTTCATGCGGCTACCGTTACCCGATCCGTGACGGCATCCCCGTAATGCTGATCGACGAGGCCGAGAAGCCCTCGTCCAAGCCGAAGCGCTCGTGACGAGCCTGGACGACGCCTCCGCCCTCCTGGCGGCTGATCCGGGGCGGATGCTCGAGATCGTCTGCGTGCTCCCGTCGCAGTGCCGCGAGGGGTACGCGCTCGGCCTCGCGAGCGACGACCTACCCTCCGCCGAGGGCGTGACGTCGGTCGCGGTGTGCGGGATGGGCGGCTCGGCCGTGTCGGGCGACGTGATCCGCGCCCTCTACGCGGACCGTCTGCACGTTCCGGTGACCGTGGTTCGCACGCCCGAGCTGCCCGAGCACTGCGGACCGCATTCGCTCGTTCTCGCGTCGTCGTACTCCGGCAACACGTCCGAGGCGCTGACGCTGTTCGACGAAGCAGCGCGTCGAGCGTGCCGGTTGATCGCCATCACCTCGGGAGGGGAGCTTGCGCGCCGTGCGACGGAGGTCGGCGCTGGTCTCGTTCGCCTGCCGACCGGGTTCATGCCTCGCGCAGCGCTCGGGTACGTGTCGCTCGGCGCGCTCGGCGCGCTGGAGTCGATCGGGCTGGTGCCGGCCGTGGCTTCGGATCTCGAGGAGACCGTAGCGGAGCTGGAGGGTGAGGTCTCACGCTGCGGTCCCGACGTTCCGTCCGAATCGAATCCCGCCAAGGCGCTGGCGATGAGGATCGGCGATCGTGTACCGGTGATCTGGGCCGCCGAGGGCATCGGCGGCGTCGCGGCGTCGAGATGGAAGACGCAGTTCAACGAGAACGCGAAGATGCCGGCGTTCTGGAGCGCGCTTCCGGAACTCGACCACAACGAGGTGGTCGGGTGGTCGGAAGGCCGAGGGAGCCAGTTCGTCGTCGTGGCGCTTCGTCACCCCGGCGAGCATCCCGACGTCGCCGCACGGTTCCCCCTGTCGCTCGACATCGCGCGATCCTCCGGAGCGGAAGTGGAGGAGGTGCGCGCGTCGGGTCGTTCCGCGCTCGCTCGTCTGTTCACCCTGGCGCTCCAGGGGGATCTCGTCTCCACCTACCACGCCATCATGAACGGCGTGGACCCGTCGCCGATCGACGCCATCGTTCGTCTGAAGCGCGCACTCGAACCGAGCAACCGATGACCACCCTCATCGACGTTCTGCCGTCGCCGGGAGACCGCCTTGCGGAGGAGGCCGCCGGCGTCGTCCGCGAACGAACGTCGCTCGTGCCGTCCTTCGCCGTGATCCTCGGATCGGGACTGGGCGGTGTGGTCGACGAGATGACCGACGCGGAGTCCTTCGCTTTCTCCGATCTTCCGGGATTCCCGGCGCCGACCGTTCCGGGACACCAGGGGCGCTTGTCGCTCGGCCTGCTGGACGGCGTTCCCGTTGCGGCGTTCCGCGGCCGGATCCATTTCTACGAAGGCAACGATCTGTCGACGTGCGCGCTCACGGCTCGGCTGGCGAGGGTCCTCGGAGCGAGGACGATCGTGATCACGGCAGCAGTCGGCGGCATCGACCGCTCGCTCGTCGCCGGTCAGGTCGCCGTGGGCGTCGATCAGATCAACATGATGGGCGCGAACCCGCTCCGTGGCTGGCGGAATCCCGACGGCTCGCCGCCGTTCATCGACATGTCGGCGGTGTTCGACCGTGAGCTCATGGAGCTCGCATTGGAACGCGCGCGCTCGCTGGGTATCGACGTCGCCCGCGGCGTATACGTCGCGATGCCGGGGCCGACGTACGAGACGCCCGCCGAGATCGAGGCGCTCCGGCGAGCCGGGGGAACGGTCGTCGGCATGTCCGTGGTGCCGGAGTCGACCGCCGCGCGGGCGCTCGGCATGCGCGTCCTCGGGCTGTTCAGCGTGACGAACCTCGCCGGCGATGCCGCGACGCACGAGGAGGTCCTCGAGATGGCCGATCGTGCCGCGGGCACGACCAGGCGCATCATCAACGAGCTCCTGCCGCAGCTCGCCGGCGGTCCGAGCTCGGGCAGCGCGTGAACGGGCGATGAGAAAGGAACCAGTGAACTGATGGACTGCGACGTGAAGGACCTCGGACTCGCCCAGAAAGGACGCGAGCGGATCGAGTGGGCCTCCGGCGAGATGCGCGTGCTTGCTTTGATCCGCGAGCGCTTCCAGAAGGAGCGACCGCTCACGGGCATCACGATCGGGGCGTGCCTGCACGTCACGACCGAGACGGCCAACCTGGTGGAGACGCTCTTCGCCGGGGGCGCCGAGGTGGCACTCTGCGCGTCGAATCCGCTCTCGACGCAGGACGACGTCGCCGCGGCGCTGTGCGAGGAGACCGGCATCGAGGTGTACGCGATCAAGGGCGAGGACAACGAGACGTACTACCGGCACATCAACTCCGTCCTCGACACCAGGCCGAACGTGACGATGGACGACGGCGCGGATCTCGTCAGCCTTCTGCACAAGGAGCGACAGGATCAGCTCGGTGAGGTCATCGGCGGCACGGAGGAGACGACGACCGGCGTGATCAGGATGCGTGCGATGGCCGCCGACGGTGCGCTGCGGTATCCGATCGTCTCGGTCAACGACGCGAACACCAAGCACCTGTTCGACAACCGGTTCGGGACGGGCCAGTCGACGATCGACGCCATCATGCGTTCGACGAACCTGCTGCTCGCGGGTCGAACGGTCGTCGTGTGCGGCTACGGGATGTGCGGGCGTGGCGTCGCGTCGAGGGCGAAGGGCCTCGGCGCGCAGGTCGTCGTGACCGAGGTCGACGCGCTCCCAGCGCTCGAGGCGGCCATGGAGGGGTACCGCGTCATGCCGCTCAGGGAGGCGGCGCGCATCGGCGAGGTGTTCGTCACCGTGACGGGCGACACGGGGGTGATCCGGCGCGAGCACCTCGAGCTGATGCGGGACGGCGCCGTGTTGGCGAACGCCGGGCACTTCGACGTCGAGATCGACAAGTCGGCACTCGCGGAGCTGGCCGGCGGCGCCGTCCGGCGGATTCGAGACTTCGTCGACGAGTTCACGTTCGCGGACGGCCGGCGGGTCCACCTGCTCGCGGAGGGCCGGCTGGTGAACCTGGCCGCCGCCGAGGGCCACCCCGCCGCCGTCATGGACATGTCCTTCGCCAACCAGGCGCTCTCGGTCGAGTGGATCGTCAAGCGACGGGGAACGCTCGATCCCGAAGTTCATCCCGTGCCGGCCGAGATCGATGCCGAGGTGGCTCGGCTGAAGCTCCAGACGATGGGGATCGAGATCGACGCGCTGACCAAGGAGCAGGAGGAGTATCTGCGGTCGTGGGAGCAGGGGACCTGACGGAACAGCTGTCGGTCAGGGCGCGCTTCGAGCGGTTTCCGGCGACGCTGAAGGGCGCGTTCATCCTCCGCGGCGAGGACGCGAACCCGCACCAGGTCGTCTTGAAAGAGGCGAACGTAGTCGGGATCGGGCTGGCCGTGTCGCGACCCATGCCGATCGCCCCGGTGACGCTCGACGTCGTTCCGCACCGCGACGTGTTCGTGCCGTTCGAGATGTTCGTCTCGGATCTGGAACCTGGTTGGTACACGATGCGAGCAGAGCTCGAGGTCGACGGGACGGCCGGGACGTTCGACGGGGGTCGCCGTTTCGCGATCGCCTGGCCGCGCGCGAGCGTTCGCCGGGGGACGGTCAAGGTCGAACGGGCCTTCCCGGTCGGCGACGGGAAGGTGCTCGTCGAACAGGTGGAGTGCGGTGGCGACTCTGTGAAGGTCCATCTGCACGCGGACCCGCCGATGCCGCTGACGGCGAAGCTGTTCGCGAACGGTGGGCGGCTCGAGGTGCTGCAGACCGAGATCGACGAGACGACCGGACGCGGCAAGGTCGTGGCGTATCCGGTGATGCGCGGTCAGTCATCGCTCCGGGTCGAGCTTCGCACCAAGGGCAAGGGCGCACAGGGCGCGCTCGACGTCGAGCTCCCGCCGTAGCGGGCGTCGTCCAACACCGTCCGTCGGTACCGTGAAGTAGCGTCCGCGCGTGCTCGGGGCGCTCTTCGACGGTCTGTTCCCGAAGCGTTGTGCGGGATGCGGCAGCGGACCGTGGCCGTTCTGCGCCGCGTGTCGCGTTCAGATCGTCCCCCTCGTACCTCCGCGCTGTCAGCGATGCGGGGCGCCCGCGCGGCGCGAGCTGCGCTCGTGTCGTCACTGCCCGCCTGAGCCGCTGCGCGCCGCGCGGGCGCCGTTCCTGTTCGAAGGTCCGGTGCGTCGCGCCGTCCACCGGCTGAAGTTCGCCGGCTGGCGACCGGTCGCCGAGGCGCTCGGCGTGGCGATGGCGCAGGCGTGCGACCTCGACGCCGACGCGATCACGTGGGTTCCGCTTTCACGGGGGAGGAAGGCGACCCGAGGATTCGACCAGGCGAGCGCCCTCGCGCACGCCGTCGGACCGAAGATCGGGCTCGTCGTCGTGCCGCTGCTTCGCCGCGCGGCCGAGGCCGGACCGCAGGCTCGACGTCGCGGCGAAGAGCGCCGGAGCGCGATGAGCGGATCGTTCGCCGCTCTCGCCGTTCCGCCGTCACGCGTCGTGCTCGTCGACGACGTGTTGACGACGGGCGCCACCGCGGCCGCGTGCGCCGAGGCGCTCGTGCGCGCCGGTGCCTCGGAGGTCTCCGTGCTCACCGCGGCGCGGGCGATATCGGACCGCGAATCCGGGCCGGGGGGATTTTTGAGGTCCCCCACACAGGATCGCCACCTATACTCGGGCCCGGGCTCGCGTCCGGGTCTGTGGTTGACCGGGGAACGTCTCTCCGGAAGTCGAAGCCAGCCGCGGGCGAAGCGACCCACGTAAGCCGACCGTTGGTCGGTGAGCACGGCGCGGTTTAGACGTAAGTCCTGCCCCGGTGGGGGTGACCCTGCCGGGAGAGGGTGCGAAGCCGGCCCATGGCCGGCGATCACTCCCGCAGGCGGGTGTGGGGCCAAAGACCAGGTCAGCCGGACGCGAGCCCGCCTTCCCTCACTCTCGGCTCTCGTGGAGAATGGACCGACCGATGGATCTGCGGCTCCAGACGCGCGGCGGACGGATCGGCGATCGGTTGCGACAGGTCGCCGCGCACAAGCTGTCCGGGCTCGAGCGGATGGAACCGGCGCTCGTGCGGGTTGAGATCGAGGTGATCTCGCAGAAGAACTCCCAACGCGTCGAGGCCGTCGCGGCCACGGCGCGGAAGACGTACCGAGCCCACGCGGACGCCCGCGAGGTCGAATCCGCGCTCGACGTCGTGGTCGACAAGCTCGAGCGCCAGGTCCGAGACCACCACAAGAAGCGCCGAGCTCGGCTGATCGCGGGAGCAGGGCGCGTAAAATCCGCCCAATCGAGCGGTGAGGAAAGGGATCGCGCGACCCGGGCGCGCGACGGAGACGAAACATCGTGAGCCAGCGAGCCGACGAATCCGACCGCCTGCGCGTCTTGGTATGCGATGACCACGCGCTGTTCCGTCGGGGTCTTCAGATGGTGCTGGACCAGGAGGCGGACCTCGAGTTGGTCGGCGAGGCGTCCGATGGCGTCGAGGTCGTCGAGAAGGCGCAGGAGCTGATGCCGGACGTCATCCTGATGGACGTTCGCATGCCCAAGCGCTCCGGGATCGAGGCGGCCACCGCGATCAAAGACGAGCTTCCGCACGTGAAGATCCTGATGCTCACGATCTCCGACGCGGAAGCGGACCTGTACGAGGCGATCAAAGCGGGCGCCTCGGGGTACCTGCTGAAGGAGATCCCCATCGACGAGGTCGCCGATGCGATCCGGTCGGTGTGGGCCGGCCAGTCGCGCATCAGCCCGTCGATGGCGAGCAAGCTGCTCACGGAGTTCGCGGCCATCAGCAAGGCGTCGGAGGAGAAGCCGCAGGTGCCGACGCCGAGGCTCACCGACCGCGAGATGGAGGTCCTCCGCCTCGTCGCGCAGGGGATGAACAACCGCGACATCGCCAAGACGCTGTTCATCTCCGAGAACACGGTGAAGAACCACATCCGCAACATCCTGGAGAAGCTGCACCTTCATTCGCGCATGGAAGCGGTCGTCTATGCCGTCCGCGAGAAGATGATCGAGATCAGTTGACCGTCTCGGCGGGTGGCCGCGGAGGCGGCCCGGCGGGGACGAACGAGACGCTTTCGGTCGACGAACGACGGCGCCTCGTCAGCCGCAACACCGTGCTCCTGGCGACCGCGCAAGGCCTGGCGACCATGACGTTCCCCGTCTTGCTGATCGTCGGGAGCGTGGCGGCCGTCGACATCAGTGGGCGGGACAGCGCCGTCGGCGTGATCAACGGCTCCTATTTCATTGCCGCCGCAGCCGGGGCCGTGCTGTTCGGCCGATGGATGGATCGGATCGGACGACGGCCGGAGCTCGCCGCGAGCTACTTGTTGCTGGCGACGGCCGGCGGCGTATGTGCGTTCGCCGTCGCGCAGGGATGGTTCCTGCTGCTTTTGGCGGGAACGGTGCTGTTCGGGTTCGCGTTCGGTGGCTCGAACCTGGCACGCGGCGCGGTCGCCGACATGTACGAGCCCTCGCAGCGCGGTCGTGCCGTCGGCATCGTGCTCGCCGTCGGGACGATCGGCGCCGTCGGGAGCCCATTCCTCATCGCGTTCCTGCGCGGCTGGGCCGGGCGCGAGGCGATCGACGCCGACGTGCTCCCGTGGATCGTCGTTCCCATCACGGCGATCGCGGCGTTCGCGTGCGCGCTCTCACTTCGTCCCGATCCGCGCGACCTTGCGGTGCGCGTCGAGGTTGCCTCGGATACCGGGGCGCGGACGCCTCGGCAGCTCCTCCGCATAGGGCAGTTCCGAACGGCAGTCATCGCTGCCGCGGTCGGACAGATGGCGATGGTCGCGGTGATGGGGGTCACGCCCGTCGCGCTCCATCACCACGACACGAGCTCGACCGTCGTGTCGACCGTCATCAGCCTGCACATCGCGGGCATGTGGGTCTTCTCGCCGGTCATCG
>CALGFI010000034.1 GCA_937881155.1 uncultured bacterium
GCGTCCGCATCGCTCTGGATGTTCAGGCGCGCCCGCGTTCGAACGGTCGCCTCGGGGAAGCGGATCACGTACGTCGCCGTCGCGTCGACGTACGCGCGTCCGGGATCGTCGATCGAGACGCCGACCGTCCCTCCGTACCACTGCTCGAGCGGCGGAACGTTGTTGGTTGCCTCGACCGGCCCTCCGTACTTCGCGACGGCACGGGTCTGCCCCTCCGCGACGTCGTGCTCGATCCGCCAGATCAGCTCATCGAGCTCGTGGCCGTGCGCGGACGACATCACGGCCTGCGACGAGCGGGGCGGGGGCAACGTCGGCCGCCCCGCGGCCGGCGTCGGTCCGTCCAGCGTCGGCAGCTCGAGCGTCGAGCCTGTTCGGTCGACCGACAGCGTCGACGCGTACGGCGGCGCCCACGCGTTCGGCCAGTCCGCGCCGGCGATGTCGAGCCGGACGCGATGTCCCGGTTCGAACACCCACGAAGTCACGTCGAGCTCGAACGCGACGTCGTACATCTCGCCGGGCACGAGTGGCTCGGGACGCTCGCGTGACGCGCGGTGGGTGAGGTTCAGCAGCCCCCTCGTGACGAGCTGCGATGCGCCGTCGGGATGCACGTCGCACAGCTTGGCGCTCAGGTACGCAACCGGAGCCGAGCTCGACAGCCGGAGCGCGACACGGGGATGGCCGAGGATCTCGACCTCGTCCTCGAGCGGCTCCCAGTCGTAGACCAGGCTGAACGCCTCGTCGGGGCGCTGGTCTTGTGGCTGCCCCCACGGCAGCGCTCCGGCGCAGCTGATCCACGCGGTCCACCCGACGTCCCCGCGGACCTCGAGCTCGTCGGGTCCCTCGCCGTCGCGGTTCACGCCGGCCTTCGATAGCTCGAGCGGCAACGTCGCCGAGCGGTCGAGCGGCCATCCCGGCTCGTAGCGCCACTCGCCCCGATAGGTGCGAAGCACGGCGGACGGCGGCGTGGGACGGCGTGCGAACAGCACGATCGGTGGCTCACGGTCGACTCCGTTGTCGACGCCTTTGAGCCACCGATCCCACCACCTGACCATCTCGGGGACGATGTCGGTGTTGGGCCCCGGCAACGACGTCTCGAGGTGCGAGTGGGCCCATGGACCGGCAACGAGCCGCTTCGGGCACTCGAGCGCGGCGAACCCACGCAGGGCGATGTTCGTGTAACCGTCGACCCAGCCGGTCACGAGCATCGTGGCCGCCTCGATCGACGTGTAGTCCTCTCGCAGCGAGCCGCGCTTCCAGAAGTCGTCGTACGTCTGATGCTCGAGCCACGTCATCGTCCACGGCTCGTAGCGCTCGAACCGCTCATGCCACACGTCGCGCCATCCGTCGCCGAACACGCTCGGAACGGGCGGCAGGACGTTCATCGCCTCCATGTACGTCGGGTAGTCGACGAGGTCGAGCTGCTTCAACGCGCCGCCGAAGTAATGCACGTCGTCGGCGTATCGGTCATCGGACGCCATGATCGAGCAGATCGCTTTCAACGCGGGCGGCCGAAGCATCGCCACCTGCAACGAATTGAACCCGGACCACGACGTGCCGTACATGCCGACGTTGCCGTTCGACCACTCCTGCGACGCGAGCCAATCGATCGTCTCGGCGATATCGGCAAGCTCTCGCGCCGTGTACTCGCCGCCGGGTAGCCCCTCGGACGAGCCGGTTCCCCTGACGTCGAGCCGGCACACCATGTAGCCGAACTCGTCGGCGAACCGGTGGTACTCGTCTCCGTACGACGCCGTCAGGTCGTCCTTGCGATACGGGAGCGCCTCGATGAGTGCCGGCCAGGGTCCGTCGTTGGACGGGTAATACAACGTCGCGTTCAACCGAACGCCGTCGGACATCCGGACGAAGACGAGCTCGGTGCGCGCCACGGTTCGCGAATCCTACCGGCTCGGTCAGGTCCAGCTTGGGAACCACGCGCGGAGCGTCCACGCCTCGTCGGTCACCGGCGCGCCGGTGAGCACCGGCCAGAACCAGACGAACAGACCGACCGCAACGAGAACGAATCCGACCGTGACCGGCAGGTACGGACGAACGCTCCGATCCGCGCGGCCGGCGGTGTGAAGGGCTCGGTACCGCACGTCGGCCAGGTCGCGCAGCGCGTAGACGCACGCGAGCACCAGGAACGGCGTGATCGGCGTCGCGTAGAACAAGAACTGCGGACGCGGAACGAGGAACCAGGGCCCGTACAGGATCGCGACCGCGACGACGACGAACCCGGCGCGCCAGTCGCGCTTCTGCCACCACGCGAACGCCGTGTACGGGATGGCCAAGATGGCTCCCCAGAAGATCGCGGGGTTCCCGTTCGCGTAGATGACCTGGCGAACTCCCTCACCGTAGTCGGCGTAATAGAAGACCGGACGCCACAGGAGGATCCACTTCCACGCCTGCGACAGGTACGCGTGCACGGGCTCGCCGGTCGCCTGGTCGATCGTGCGGAGATCGCG
>CALGFI010000035.1 GCA_937881155.1 uncultured bacterium
GCGCACAACCCGTCGTGGGCGATCGGCGACGATGGCCGACTGGTGATCCCGTAAGCGGGTCGCTACGACCCGCGCAGTGACGCGGCGAGCCCGAGCGCTTTCGCCACGGCGTCCTCGGCCGACGTCGCCCGGACGATCGCGTCGATCGCCGTGCCTTCGCGAACGAGCTCCCACGTACCGAGCCCGACGACGGGCTTCCCCATCTTCAGGGCGAGGGCGATCTCGGAGAGCGTCCCGTACTCGCCGTGCACGGCGATCACGACGTCGGCCGTTCGCACGACGATCGCGTTTCGTGCCTCGCCCATGCCGGTGGCTACCGCGATCGTGAGGTAGGGATTCGCGTCGAGCCGCGAGTCCGTGGGAAGGATCCCCACCGTCGTCCCGCCGGCGTTCATCGCTCCGCCCGCCGCGGCCTCCATCACGCCGCCCATCCCGCCGCAAACCAACACGGCGCCCCTCTCCGCCAGCAGGCGCCCGACCGTCTCGCCGAGCGCGAGCTCCGACGGCGTTCCGGCCGATGCGCCGACCACCGCCACGTACGGCGCTCGTTTCATCCCCACGCCCTCCCGAGCATCGCGGCGAGCAGCGCTACCGCGCCGGCCTTGTCGAGCGGCTCGTTCCCGTTGCCGCACTTCGGCGACTGTACGCACGAAGGACATCCATGCGAGCACGGGCAGTTTCGGACCGTCTCCAGCGTCGCTTCGAGCCAGCGCTCTGCCGTTCGGAACCCTCGTTCCGTGATCCCCGCGCCGCCCGGATAGCCGTCGTACACGAAGATCGCGCACGAGCCCGTGTCCGGATGGAACGCGGTCGAGACGCCGCCGACATCCCATCGGTCGCACGTCGCCACGAGCGGCAGGAGCCCGATCGCCGCGTGCTCCGCAGCGTGGGCGGCACCGGGCAACGCGCTCTCGGATATCGACGCGCGCTCGATCGTGCTCGGCGGGATCGCCCACCACACGGCCTTCGTCTCGAGCGTCTGCGGCGGAAGCGCCAGGGGCATCACGTCCAGGATCTCGCCGGTCGCGACGTGCTTGCGTGCGAACGCCGTCACCTGGTTCGACACGTGGACGGTTCCGAAGAACGAGGGGACGCCGCCGCTCGTCTCGCCGGTCTCGTCCACGCCTTCGACGCGGATATCCGTGATGTCGCGGGCCTGCGTGTAGTAGTCCGGGTCGCTGCGCGACACGAGCGCCGCGTGACCGACGAGGTCGAGCTCCCGCACCTCGAACTGCTCCCCCTGGTGCAGGTAGATCGCGCCGGGGTGGACCTGGGTGAAGGCCCTCGACTCGTCGACCGTCCCGAGGAGCTCGCCGGTCTCCTCGATGACGATCGAGAACGTGTGCCCGCCGGCGCTCCGCATGTCGACCTTCCGGTGCGGGACGTCGCGGCCGCGGTAGTGCCATTTCTCTCGGCGGCGCGCGATCTCCCCCCGCTCCTCGAGTCGCGCGAGCGAGTCCGGCGCGTCCGGCCAGAAGGTCTCGATCTCTTCGTCCGAGAGTGGGTACTCGCGAGCGGCGCACGCGAGGTGCGGCTCGAGCACGAACGGGTTGGTCGGATCGACGACCGCGGCCTCCGCAGGCTTGTCGAACACGTCGGCCGGGTGCGTGACCAGATACTGGTCGAGCGGCTCGTCCTGCGCGACCAACACGGCCAGCGAGCCCTCGTTCCGGCGGCCGGCGCGGCCGGCCTGCTGCCACATGGACGCGCGCGTTCCGGGATATCCCACGAGCACGGCCGCGTCGAGCGAGCCGATGTCGATGCCCAGCTCCAGCGCGTTCGTCGACGCGACGGCGATGAGCTCGTCGTTCGCCAGCTGGCGCTCGAGCTGCCGCCGATCCTCCGCGAGGTAGCCGGCTCGGTACGACTTGACGCGCCGCCTCACGTCCGGGTCGAGGTCGCGACGCGCGAACTCGGCCAACAGCTCGGCGGCGCGCCTCGATCGGGCGAAGCCGATCGACTTCACGCCGTGCTCTGCCAGGCTCGCGACGAGCTGTGACGCCTCGGTCAGGGCGCTTCGTCTCGCGCCGGACTCCTCGTCGATCACCGGAGGGTTCAGCAGCGCGAACAGCTTCTCTCCGGTCGGCGAGGCGTCCTCGGTCACCGCATCGAATGGGACGCCGACCAAGCGCTCGGCGAGCTCCGCCGGGTTGCCGACCGTCGCGCTCGCCAACACGAACCGAGCATCGCCGCCGTAGTGGGCCACCAGCCGTCGTAGCCGCCGAAGCACCTGCGCGACGTGGGATCCGAAGACGCCGCGCGAGACGTGCGCCTCGTCGACCACGACGAGCGACAGTCGTAGGAAGAAATCGGCCCACCGGGCGTGGTCCGGCAGGATCCCGGCGTGGAGCATGTCCGGGTTCGACAGCACGAGGTTCGCGTTCCTCCGCACCAGCGGGCGTTCGGCGCGTGGCGTGTCGCCGTCGTACACGGCGGCGCGGATCTGCGGCAGCTTGAGCTCGCGCACCTGACGGAGCTGGTCGCGGGCGAGGGCCTTCGTCGGGAACAGGTAGAGCGCCGTGCTCTTCGGGTCGGCGACGGCGGCCGCCGCGAACGCCAGGTTGTAGACCAGCGTCTTCCCCGACGCGGTGCCGGTCGCGACGATCACGTTCCGGCCGGCGCGAACGGCGTCGAACGCCGTGCGCTGGTGCGCGTACAGGCCGGTCACGCCGACGAGCCCGAGGCGGTCGACCACGAGCGACGGGATGTCTTCGGGGAACTGGCCGGGCTCCGCGGTTCGCGCCGGGATCTCGCGCAGGTGCACGAGTGACTCGTCACGTTCGAGCAACGCGAGGAAACCGCGGGCGTCCATCAGCAAGATGCTAGTGGGGACGGCGCGATGTGCCGTCGCTTGCTACTCGCCGGGCATCGCAGCGGCTGCGTTCAGGTGCTTGTACGGCGTGACCAGCCCGTCGCGCACGAGCGGAACGATGAGGTGGCGGTCCCGAACGAAGATCACCAGTCCCAGCAGGATGTAGACGGCGGAGACGCCGACGCGTTCGGCGAGCTGGAGCGACTCGGGCACCAGCGCCCCGATGATGAACTGGGCCCAGAACAGCGTGAACAGCAGGATGGCCTCGCGAGTCGTGATCGACAGTGTGAGCAGCACCGCGAGCGCGAAGAACGACTGTGCCGCGGTGAGCAGCAGCTCCTCACGCTGCTGCGCGTCGATCGGCAGGCCGTGCAGTCCTCCCGCCGCGATGCCGAACACGATGGGCAGCGTTCCGACCAGCAACGTCCACTGGTTCACCTTCGACGAGACGAGCGTGCCGAGTCCGGCGTTCGTGTTGAGCCTCCAGGCGTACAGCCCGGCCACGAGCAGCTCCGGCGCTTCCGAGGCGAGTGGCGCGAGCCACTGGATCAGCAGGAACTCGCTGATGCCGAACTCGCGCCCCGTCTCGACGAGCGCCTCCGCGAACACCTCCGCAACGAGCAGGATCACCGTCGCCGCGGAGATGAACATCAGGACGACCGACAGCCGCCTCTGAGGTGTGCGGAACGTGCCGATCAGGCGTGCCGGCCCGACGAGATGTGGTTCCTCCGCGGGCGCGCGCGACACCCGGATCGTGTACGCCACGAAGATCGACACGAGGATCGCGGCGTCGACCGGCGTGATGCTCGCCTTCATTGGGAGCGTCAACGAGTAGATCGTCGCGATGGCGAGGAACGTCACCTCGACGGCGTGTGAGCGCACGAGCTGAACCCTCGTCATGCGCCGCGAGCGACCGCGCGACCGGTAGTACGCGATGAAGACGACGAGCGACCACCCGATGCCGATCAGCAGGCGGTTCGCGCCGGTCATGTTGGCGAGCGCGAGCGAGCATGCGCTCTCGCCTGGGTCGCCGGGCGGCTTACATTCTCGCCCGAACTCGGCGAAGTCCTGGCCTCCGTTGAACGCCAGCACGAAGTCGACGGCGTATTCGGGCAGGACGGCGATGAACGCGAGGACCGCGATGGCCAGGCCGGCGGAGATATCGAGCTGAGCCACCTCTGCCGCCCACGACAGGACGAACGCGGCGCCGATAATCGCGATGCCGAACAGCAGCGCTTCGAGCGCAGGCTCCAGCTCGGGGTGGAGAACGCGAAGCAGGATCCCCGGGATCGTGACGCCGATCGCGAGCCCGACGCCGAGACCTTGGCGTCCCGGATGGACGTCACTAATCTCGTCGCGTCTCACGGGCGCGAACCTAACAGAGGTGTTGCGCCACAGGGGGCGACGCGCGTTACGACAGGAGCTGCGCGTTCGGCGACGGCGGGATGTTGGCTCGCTTCAACAGGCCGTCGCTCTCGAGGTCGTGCGAGATGGTCTGGAGCTCTGTCTGGTTCAGGCTGACGATGGAAGTAGTACCGCTCATGCCGACAGAGCCCGGGAGCACGATGTTCACGACCCGCTTGGGGTTCACCGTCGTCGCCGTGAACGCGAGCGACATCAGCTGGTCGAGGGGAACGTCGCTCTGCGCGTTGCGAAGTCCGGCCCCGATCCACACGAGCAACCGGCTCGGGTCCCTCGTGAACTCGCGCTTGAGCTGCGCGAGGGCCGCGATGATCAAACGGCCGTGGTTTTCCGAACGACCGAAGTCGCCCGACGGGAGCGCGTGGCGCGCTCGGGCAAACGCGAGCGCGTCGTCACCGGTCAACTGCTGGCGACCGGCAGGGATGTTCGCCTCGGCGGCGGAGTCCACGACACTGAACGGCACATCCATTGTCAGGCCGCCGACCTGGGTGATCATCGCGTCGAACCCTCGGAACCCGGTCAGCGCCCAGTAGTCCATCGTGATCCCGGTGAGGTCCTCGACGGTCTCGAGGACGAGCTCGGGACCCCCGCTCACCATGGCCGCGTTGATCCTGGTAGTGCCGAAACCAGGGATCGGCACGAGGGCGTCGCGCGGGAAGCCGACAATGGTCATCTTCGACGCGGCCGGGTTGATGGCGACGACGTGGATCGAGTCGGCACGCAGCTCGCCGACCGCCTCTCCGGGGCGTGCGTCACTGCCGATGAGCAGGACGAAGATCGGCTCCGAGCCGTCGAGCACCGGAACATGCTCCGCATGGGCCTGCTCGATCTGGAAGAACGGCATCGCTCGCGCGCTCGTCGGACCCGACGTCGTACCCACGGTCGAGCCGACGACCCATGCCGTGACGAGCGACACGGCGAGCGCGATCCGGCGGGCGCTGCGATGGCGAACCGCCACGCTAGCCCGTCGCTCCGGTGGCGCTCGGCGTCGCTCCCGACGGCGCCGGCGTCGGGGGAGTCGTCTCGCGGTCATTGCGGCTGACGTCGAACGCGATGACCTTCCACCCGTCGCTTTCCTGCAAGAAGAGCTGCCCCGCGCTCACGATGGCCACGAACGTGCCGTTCGTGAGCTCGGCCGTTGCGCGGAACCGCACGCTCGCCGTCACGGTGTGGGGATTGTTGTCGCGGTCGAACAGGACCGTATATGTGATCCCGCCGCGGTCTGGTGTGACACGCTCGTATTGATCTCCCGCGGCGGCTCCGAGCGTCAGCACGTCGACGCTGCTCTGCGCGGTCGTCGCGACCTCGCCCTCGAAGAGTGTGTAGAGCTCCTCGTAGTCGCCCTGGCGCCAGTTGGCCGGATCGAGGAACCCGTCCGTCCACAGCTCGTCGATGACCGGGGTGATCTCCTCGGTGACCAGCGTCTCGGCCTCGGTTTGAAGCGCGTCGGTGTCGGCGTCGGCGACGACGCGTTCGACACGCACCCTGCCGACGCGGAAGTCGAAGGGCGGCGCGGCCTCGTCGTCGTTGTCGCCGCCGATGATGCCCCCGCCGTTGCCTCCGGAGACGACCAGGAAAAGCACGACGCCCGCCGCGACAAGCACGACGGGCGCCAGCAGGACGGCGAGGGGAAGGCGGCGCTTGCGGTTGCCGTTCCTGCGTTCCGCGCGGTTGGCGACGACGGGCTGCGCGAGACGGCTATCGCTCAAAGCCCGCTGAGGGTAGCGGCCGAACGGAGCCGTCACAACCATCTGGCGTTCCAGGTAATCTCAGGCCGTTCCACTGAGGTGTGCCGGGAAGCCTGGTCGGCGAAGGTGACGACCATGGCCGCGACCCGATCGCGCCGATGAACAAAGCGCCCGAGCCCGCCAGCGGCCTTCGGCTGCCGTGGTCCCGTTCCCGCCGAGCCGTGCCGCGGCGGCTGGTCCAGCCGCTCCAGTCGTACCTCGAGGCCGAGTCGTCCTCGGCCTTCATGCTGCTCGGAGCCGCTGTGATCGGCCTCGCCTGGGCCAACTCGCCCTGGCAGCAGTCCTATTACGACCTGTGGCACACGGAGATCACGCTGCGGCTAGGCAGCTGGACGTTGTCCGAGGACCTCCGGCACTGGGTGAACGACGGCCTCATGTCGCTGTTCTTCCTCGTCGTTGGCCTCGAAATCAAGCGCGAACTGCTGACCGGCGAGCTGCGCGACCCGAGGGCCGCGACGATCCCCGTCGTCGCGGCGCTCGGGGGGATGGTCGTCCCTGCGCTGCTCTACCTGTCGCTGAACGTTGGCGGCGACGGCAGCCACGGGTGGGGGATCCCCATGGCTACAGACATCGCGTTCGCCCTCGGCGTCCTCACGATTGCGGCGCGAAGCGCGCCAGCGAGCCTGAAGCCGTTCCTGCTCACGCTCGCGATCGTCGACGACATAGGAGCGATCCTGGTCATCGCGCTCTTCTACTCGGAGGGCGTGGCCGTGCCGCAGCTGCTGCTCGCGCTGGGGTTCGCCGCGCTGATCGTGGCGCTCCAGCGGTTCGACGTCCGATCGACCGCCGTGTACGTGGCGCTCGCTGTCTCGTTGTGGCTCGCCGTGTACGAGTCGGGCGTGCACCCCACGATCGCCGGGGTGGTGCTCGGGCTGCTGACACCGGCCGGCACGTTCCAGCGCCCCCGCGCCGTCAGCGACGAGGCCATCCGGACGGCCGAGTCGACCGTGGACGAGCCCGAAACGCCCGACGCCGACGCGCCGCAATGGCTCCGGTTGGCGCGGTTGTCTCGTGAGGCGGTTTCGCCGCTGGCGCGGGCCGAGGACGCGCTGCACCCGTGGACGAGCTACGTGATCGTTCCGATGTTCGCGTTGGCAAACGCCGGGGTGACATTCACGGCAGAGGGCGCGCGCGCCGCCGCGACGAGTCCTGTAACGCTCGGCATCCTGCTCGGCCTGGTGGTCGGCAAGACCGTCGGCATCACGCTCGCGAGCCTCGCAGCGGTGCGCTCCGGCCTGGGGCGGCTGCCGCCGGGGGCAGGGTGGCGGCATTTGGTCGGAGTCTCCACGATCGCGGGGATCGGGTTCACTGTGTCGCTGTTCATCACGGAGCTCGCGTTCAGCGATCCCCGGCTGACCGACGAGGCGAAGATCGGCGTGTACATGGCCTCGTTGGTCGCCGGTGCGCTCGGCTTCGCCATCTTGCGAACCCGGTCACGCGAGGAAGGTTGATCGACCGGCGTCGGCCGCCACCCTGAGCCCGGCCGAACTCCGGGGCTTGTCTCGGCTGCCCGACATCCCCGTCAGGCGTGGCGCCGCCTTCGGACGCCGATCGTCTCACGCCGTAGGCCGCACCTCCTGCCTATACTCGTGCCCATTTCCGGCGGCGCCGACGTCGCCCTTCACAGAACTCGACGGAGGAGGTTCCGCTGTTGCACGGAGTCCTGGCCCAGGAAGGTGGCCCGCTCGAGGTCGTCTTCGGGGCGTTCGAGAACAGATCGCTCTGGTTCATCCTTCTGATCTCGCTCGGCGCGCTCGTCTTCGCCTACTACCTCGCCCGCCAGGTGCTCGCCGCGCCCGAGGGAACCGAGAAGATGCGGCAGATCGCCGGCGCGATCCAGGTCGGCGCGAAGGCATACCTGAACCGGCAGTTCCGAACCGTGGGCATCTTCATGGCGCTGCTCACGGTGGTCCTGTTCTTCGCTCTTCCGGTGGCCGAGACCGAGATACACGGCGAGACGTTCATCCGCGTGGGGCGATCGCTCGCGTTCATCCTCGGCGCGGGGTTCAGCGCAGTGACCGGATACGCGGGCATGTGGCTCGCCGTCCGAGCGAACGTCCGAACGGCGAACGCAGCGCGTGAGAGCGGTCTCCGTCGCGCACTGAAGATCGCGTTCCGCGCCGGCGGCGTCGCCGGGATGTTCACCGTGGGGCTCGGCCTCCTAGGCGCGACGGTGATCCTGTTGATCTACAAGGAAGACGCGACGAGCGTGCTGGTCGGGTTCGGCTTCGGCGGCGCGCTCCTGGCGATGTTCATGCGGGTGGGCGGCGGCATCTTCACGAAGGCGGCGGACGTGGGGGCGGACCTCGTCGGGAAGGTCGAGAAGGGCATCCCGGAGGACGACCCCCGGAACGCCGCGGTGATCGCCGACAACGTGGGCGACAACGTCGGCGACTGCGCCGGGATGGCGGCCGACCTGTTCGAGTCCTACGAGGTCACCCTGGTTGCGTCGTTGATCCTCGGCGCTGCAGCGTACGCGGGGACCGAGGTCGGTGCGATCGCCGGCGTGATGTTCCCGCTGTTCGTCCGCGCCGTGGGCGTGATCACGTCGATCATCGGGATCGTCGCGGTGACGCCGCGGAGCGAGACCGAACACGGCATGAAGGCGATCAACCGCGGCTTCTTCATCTCGGCCGCGATCTCCGCCGTCGCCGTATTCGTGATCAGCGGCATCTACATGGATGACTGGCGCCCGGCCGCCGCGGTGCTTTTCGGCCTCATCCTGGCGAGCGTGATCCAGGTGCTCACGCAGTACTTCACCGACACGAAGTTCAAGCCGGTGCAGGAGATCGCCGAGTCCACGCAGACGGGGCCGGCGACGACGATCCTCTCGGGGTTCTCCGTCGGGCTCGAGTCGACCGTGTGGGCGATCCTGGTGATCGCGGCGGTGATCGCGGGCGCGTTCGTCCTCGGCGACAACGTGGCCGAGCAGCTCTACTTCATCTCGCTTGCGGGCATGGGGATGCTTACGACCGTCGGCGTGATCGTGTCGATGGACACGTACGGTCCCGTGTCGGACAACGCGCAGGGCATCGCTGAGATGTCCGGCGAGTTCGAGGGTCGGCCCGCGCAGGTCCTGACCGGCCTCGACGCGGTGGGGAACTCGACGAAGGCGATCACCAAGGGGATCGCCATCGCCACTGCGGTCATCGCCGCAACCTCACTGTTCGGTTCGTTCGCCGAGGCCGTCCTCGGGGCGCTCGGCGAAGAGGGCGTCTTCCCTATCAGCGTCGACAAGCCCGACGTGCTCGTCGGCCTGCTGATCGGTGGTTCGGTCGCGTTCCTGTTCTCCTCGCTCGCGATCAGAGCGGTGGGGCGCGCCGCATCGCAGGTCGTCGTCGAGGTCCGTAACCAGTTCCGCGAGCACCCAGGGATCATGGAGTACAAGGAGCAGCCGGACTACGCGCGCGTCGTCGACATCTGCACGAAGACGTCACTTCGCGAGCTGCTGACGCCGGGATTGCTCGCCGTGTTGAGCCCGATCATCGTGGGGTTCGCCCTTGAAGCGGAGGCGCTCGGCGCATTCCTGGCCGGCTCGATCCTCACGGGGCAGCTCCTCGCCGTCATGTTCTCGAACTCGGGCGGTTCGTGGGACAACGCGAAGAAGTTCGTCGAGGAGGGTCACTACGGCGGCAAGGGGAGCGAGGCGCACAAGGCAGCCGTTATCGGCGACACGGTCGGCGACCCCTTCAAGGACACGGCGGGACCGGCGCTCAACCCGTTGATCAAGGTCATGAACCTCGTCGCGCTGCTCTTCGCTCCGGTCGTGGTCGAGCAGGCCGAGAACGACGCCGTGCGGATCGCCGTCGTGGTGATCGCCGCATTGATCGTCACGGCCGCGGTCTGGGTGTCGAAGGCTCGCCGGTCCGAGCTCGTCGTCGAGACGGACCCGCCGTCGGAGCCGGCCCGCGAGGTCGAGAAGGTCTCCTAGGCGCACCGGACCGTGGGGCTCCTCGATCCCATCCGGCGCTTCCTCAGCCGGATGGCCGAGACCGACGAACAGCGCTACGCCGACGAGATCCACGAATGGTCGGCCACGGTCCCCAGCACGGTCCGGATCCGCGACGCGGCAACGCGATCGCGCGTGAAGCTCGCCGGCGTCGTGCGTCGCATCACGGTTCGGCCGCTCGAGGGCAGCGAGTCCCTCGAGGCCCTGATCGACGATGGAACTGGCGAGGTGACCGTGGTGTGGATGGGGCGGCGTTCGATCCCCGGCGTGAACCTCGGAACGCGCCTCGTCGTCGAGGGGGTCCTGGGAGAGCAGCGCTCCGAACGCCGACTGGTGAACCCGAAGTTCGAGTTCAGAGGGTGACGCCGGCGCGCGGGTCTTCGCCCGTCGCCGTTGTTTCTGACGCCGCCTCGGTTTCCGTCGCCGCCTCGCCCACGACAGCGGTGCGGAGCGCAGCCTCCGCATCGGGCACCGACAGCGCCAGCACCTCGTCGCCGACCGTGATGACGGTCTCGGGCTGTGGGATCACGACGTGTCGGTCGCGGATGATCGCGACGATCGCCGCGTCCGGCGGCAGGCGAAACTCGTAGAGCGGGCGCCCCGCGTTCGGCGAGTTGGCGGGAACGGTCATCTCGACGATCGAGATGCCGCCTCGCTCGAGCGGCAAGAGCCGCACGAGGTCACCTACCGTGACTTCTTCCTCGACCATCGCCGTCAGCAGGTGCGGCGGCGAGACGGCGGCGTCGACGCCCCACTGCTCGTTGAACAGCCACTCGTTGTCGGGGTGGTTCACCCGCGCGAGGACTCGCGGCACGCCGAACTCCTGCTTTGCGAGCAGCGACGTCACGAGGTTGTCCTCGTCGTCGCCGGTCGTCGCAACGACGACGTCGGCGCTCGTCAGATCGGCCTTCTCCAGGACCCACGGCTCGCAGGCGTCGCCGAGCAAGAGGTCGACGTCTGGCGCCCACTCCCCGGCGGTCTTGAGGACCTCGGGTACCTGCTCGATGACCGTCACTGCGTGCCCTCGCTTGGTGAGGTCCGACGCGAGATGCCTGCCCACGGCGCCCGCACCGCTGATCACGACGCGCACGTCAGCGTTCTCCCGTCCCCTGGAGCAGCGAGTCCAGCTCCTCCACGGCGTCCTTCTGCACGATCAGCGCTGCGAAGTCGCCCTCCTGGAAGGTGCTTCCTCCGACGGGGATATAGCCCTTGCCTCCGCGGTCGACGCCGGCAACGAGGACCTTCCCGTCGACGTTCAGCGACGACACCTTATTGCCGACGAGGTGCCGGGGGATCTCGATCCGCATCCGGAGCAGATCCCCGCCGGCGAGCGCCTCTTTGATCTCGGTGCGTTCGTGGCTGAGCATCAACATGATCTGCTTCACGCCCCAGCG
>CALGFI010000036.1 GCA_937881155.1 uncultured bacterium
AACGCGCCTCACGCTCGCGTCGGCGGGTCTCGTCGCAGTGATCCTGGTCGCGGCCGGCGTGTTCGTGTACGTCCGGTTCGAGGCGGACCTCCGGGAGACGGTCGACGCGGGACTTCGTTCTCGCGCCGACGCGCTGTTGTCCTCCGGTGACCCATCGCTAACCTCCGCCGGCCTCATCGAATCCGACGAGGCGTTCGCGCAGATCCTCTCGTCGGACGGCGACGTCCTCGAATCGACACCGGGCGTCACCGCCGCTGCGGTCCAGCCCGGCGACCTACGCGTAGCGAGGTTCGAAGACACCACCGTACGAACCGTTGAAGAGGTCGTTCCCGCGCGCGTGCTTCTCGCCCCGCTCGACGACGGACGTTTCCTCGTCGTCGGAGCGTCGGTGGAAGATCAGGAAGAGGCGCTCGCTCGTCTCGCGGCGCTCCTGCTGATCGGCGGGCCGGCGTCGCTCGCGCTCGTCGTCATCGTGGTGTGGCTGATCGTCGGCGCGGCCCTCCGGCCGGTCGAGGCCATGCGCTCCGAGGCCGCGGCGATCTCGGCATCCGAGCCCGATCGACGCCTTCCGGTCGGCGAGAGCGACGACGAGCTCGCGCGCCTCGGTCGCACGCTCAACGAGATGCTCGAACGATTGCAGCGCGCTCTGGAGCGCGAACGCCGCTTCGTCGACGACGCGAGCCACGAGCTCCGAACTCCGCTGGCGAACCTGAAGGCCGAGCTCGACCTTTCCATTCGGCGCGCGCGAACGCCCGACCAGCTCGAGGCCGCGCTCCGAAGCGCCGCAGAGGAGACCGACCGGCTCGTTCGACTCGCCGAGGATCTCCTCGTCCTCGCTCGCGCCAAGGGGGGGAAGCTTCCCGTCCGCCGCGAGCAGGTCGATGCCGCGGCGCTCGTTCGAGACATCGTCGCCACGTTCGAGGGGCGTGCGTCCGAGCGCGGCGTCACGCTCGACAACGAGGCCGAGGACGGCGTGCGGGCGGACGTCGATCCGCTTCGGATGCGGCAGGCGATCGGGAACCTCATCGACAACGCGCTTCGGCACGCGCCGCGGGATGGGCGCGTCTCGGTCGCGCTCACCCGCGCGAACGGCGAGCTGACGATCTCGGTGTCCGACAGCGGTCCGGGGTTCTCGCCGGAGTTCCTCGCCGACGCGTTCGAACCGTTCACACGTGACGACGCCGCTCGGTCGCGCTCGGACGGCGGGACCGGCCTCGGTCTCGCCATCGTGCGGGCGATCGCCGAGGCCCACGGCGGGTCGGCGGAAGCGCGGAACACGGCGCATGGCGCCGAGGTCGTCCTGCGCCTCCCGGCGTAGGCACGGCACGTTCACCGTCCTCTCATCGGCCGTGCGGCAAAGTCGAGACGACAGAGCGAGGAGGCACCCATGAGACGTTGGCTGATAGGGATGGGCTTGGCGGTGGTGATCGCCGCCGTGGCCTTGCCCGCGACGTTCGCCGGCGCGAGGTCCTGCAACGATCCGCTCCCGCAGGGGAGCGAGCCGGTGACCCTCGACCCGGCCGATTTCATCCCGCGGATCGACAACCCGTATTGGCCGATGGCGCCCGGAACGCGATGGGTGTCCCGCGAGTTCGACTTCGAGGGATTGCAACGCGTGACGGTGACCGTGCTCGAGCGAACCAGGGACATCGAGGGCATCGAGGCGACCGTCGTCCACGACGTCGTGAGCGAGCGGGGCGAGCTCGTGGAGAACACGTTCGACTGGTACGCACAGGACGTGTGCGGGAACGTGTGGTACCTCGGCGAGAACACCAAGGAGTACGAGAACGGCGAGGTCGTCTCCACGGCCGGGTCGTGGGAGCACGGGGTCGACGGAGCGATGGCCGGCGTGATCGTGCCTGGCGACCCGCAGGTCGGGCTGACGTACCGGCAGGAGTACTACGCGGGCGAGGCCGAGGACACGGGCCAGACCATGAGCCTCGACGAGCAGGCGCAAGTGCCGTTCGGTCACTTCCGCAACGTGTTCCTCACGCGGGACTACACGCCGCTCGAACCGAAGGTGCTCGAGTACAAGCTGTACGCCGAAGGTGTCGGGCCAGTGTTGGTGCTCGGCGTGTCGGGCGGTTCGGATCGCGAGGAGCTCCTGCGCTTCCGCGCGGGCGCGTGAACGAGCGTACAAAGGAGGAGGAGACATGAATCGACGGAAGAAGTTGATCGTCGGAGGCATCGTCGCCCTGGCCGTGATCGGCGCCGGCACGGGCATCGCGATCGCCACGGGGCTCGGCGACGACGAGCCGCTCACCGGCTCGACGCTCGAGCAGGCGACGGCCGCGGCGGTCCAGCACACCGGCGGCACGGTCATCGAGTCCGAGGCCGGCGACGGCGGCGCCGCGTACGGCGTCGAGGTTCGACTGGACGACGGCCGCGTCGTCGAGGTCGCGCTGGACGAGAACTTCAACGTGATCGGCCAGGAGTCGGACGACGACGGCGCGAACGAGCACGAGGACGAGGGCGCCGCGGACGACGACTGACCGCTGCCGACCGAGCGCTCGTTCGTCGCGCGGTAGCGCGGAGACGCTCAGAAGTCGACACGGCCGGAGAAGTGCTCTGCCACCTCCGGCCGTGTCAGCTCGTAGATCGCGACGCGTTGACCGCCCGGCGTTCGGAACGAACGGCACGGCC
>CALGFI010000037.1 GCA_937881155.1 uncultured bacterium
GGCCAACCAGCTCACGCCATGGGTGAGCGATTCCGGCGAGTTCGCGGTGGTGTTCCGTCCGCTCCTGCCAGACGAGCACACCTGCTGAGGTCCTCCCGTGGGACCGGACGCCCGTCGTTCGGTCCCACGGCTACTCAAAGCTCGTTTCTGGCGTGACGTGTCCGGGCCTCGTCCCCGAACGGGCCTACTGACACACCCTCGGTCTGTAGACGGTCAACTCCCCCCTTCGACGAGCCGATATCTACGGCACGGAGAGAAAGGGAGTACGTGGACCCGACGTCCCACCAGGGACGCGTGCCTGCGTTGGCTGCACTGCGGGAGCTCCTCGATCATCTCGGGGAGTTGCCCGAGCGTGCGCGTGAGCTCCTAGACGTCATCGGGGACGACCTCCACCGGGTCGACTCCGAGCTTCGGGAGCTCGACGCCAGGTACCGCGCCCTCGTCGAGCAGATCCCGGCGATCGTCTACGTCGACCTGGCCGACGAGTCCATGGCCACCACGTACGTGAGCCCCCAGATCGAGGCCCTCCTCGGTTTCACACAGCAGGAGTACATCGACGACCCGGAGCTCTGGACGAGACAGCTGCACCCCGACGACCGGAAGCAGGCGCTCGACACGTACACCCGAGGACGGGAGGCGGGTGAACCGTTCACGTTCGAGTACCGGCTCATGTCCACCGACGGGCGACAGGTGTGGTTCCGGGACAGCGCCGTCGTCATCCACGACGAGAACGGCGATCCCGCCTTCATCGAGGGCGTCATGCTCGACATCACCGACCGTAAGAACGCGGAGGAGCAGGCCGCGTTCCTCGCCTATCACGACAAGCTGACCGGCCTTCCGAACAAGGCGATGTTCGAGGAGCTCCTCAGCCTCGCGATCGCGCGAGCGCGCCGCCACGACATGGCCGTCGCGGTGATCAGCACGGATCTCGACGACTTCAAGCTCGTGAACGACAGCCTTGGTCACGAGAAGGGAGACGAGCTCATCCGTCAGCTCGCCGACCGCCTCCGCGAGGCGACGCGAGAGACCGACCTCGTGGCCAGGCAGAGCGGCGACGAGTTCCTACTGCTCCTCGCCGACATCGACCGTTCAGGCCCGCCGGGCTCACCCGACGCCGCTGTGCTCGTCGCCGAGGGTGTGGCCGCGCGCGTTCGCGAGGCCCTCATCGCGCCGTTCGATCTCGGCGACACCGAGGTGTATCTCAGCGCCAGCATGGGCATCGCGCTCTACCCGAACCACGCCCACGAGCCGGCCGAGCTGCTGAGGAACGCGGGCGCTGCGATGTTCCGGAGCAAACGAAACTCGTCGGGCGGCTACTCCACCTACGCCCACGAGAACGTCGACGCGCTCGGACGGCTGTCGCTCTCGACGCTGCTGCGCAAGGCCGTCGAGCAACAACACTGGGAGCTCCACTACCAACCGATCGTCGACCTCGCCGACGGAAAGACCATCGGCGTCGAGGCGCTGATCCGATTGAACGACCCGAACGGCGGTCTCGTGCCGCCCGGCGAGTTCATCCCGCTGGCGGAGGAGATGGGCCTGATCGAGATGATCGGTGACTGGGTCATCGAGGAGGTCGCGCGACAGGACGCCGCCTGGCGTGAGGAGGGACTCGAACTCGAGCTGTCCTTCAACCTGTCGCCGCGTCAACTGTGGCAGCCCGACGTCGCCACGCGGATCCTGACCAGGCTGGCCACGCGGGACGTCGCGGCGCCCCGAACGATCGTCGAGGTGACCGAGTCCACGGCGATGACGGATCCCGATCGCACCCTGCGGACCCTGTGGGACCTCCACGCGAAGGGCCTGCGCCTGGCGATCGACGATTTCGGCACGGGGTACTCGTCGCTGTCGCGCCTGGCGCACATGCCCGTCGACGTCTTGAAGATCGACCGTTCCTTCATCCACGAGGTTCACGCCGACGAGCAGGCGGGCAACATGGTGAAGGCGATCATCCAGCTCGCCGAGGGTCTCGGCATGACGCCGCTCGCCGAGGGCATCGAAACGGCGCAGGAATGGCAGTTCCTCGTCGAGAACGGCTGCCGGCTCGGGCAGGGCTACTACTTCTGCAAGCCCGTCCCCGCGGCGGACGTCCTGGCGCGTCACCGTCGCGCTGGGCTACAGGTCGTCGGCGACTAGCGGCCTCGCGACGGAACGGCGGCCGGCAGAGCCGCGACCTAGACGAGCCGCCGGCGCCTGGAGCGAAGACCCGATCGTCGCCCCGACGCGGACGCGGAGTACACCACGCGTGGCGGCGCGACCCTCATGCCATCGAGCTCGAACGCCTCGTGCAGCGCGAGACGCGCGGCCATCCGGCCGACGTCGCCCTGCTGCTCGGCGGTGACGAGCGTGATCCCGGTACCGGTCCTGCCCGCGCGCGCCGTTCGACCGATCCGGTGGACGTACGACTTTTCGTCCTGCGGCGGGTCGTAGTTCACGACGTGAGTGATGCCGTCGAGGTCCAGCCCGCGGGCGGCGACGTCCGTCGCAACGAGAACGTCGACCCGTGCCGCCTCGAAGCGCTCGAGCGCGCGCTGACGAGCCACTTGCGTCATGTCGCCGTGGAGCGGGGCGGCTTTGATGCCCTTCTCGGCGAGTTTGCGGACCAAGCGGTCGGCGCCGCGCTTGGTGCGGACGAACACGAGCGTGAGCCCGTCGTCGTGCCGGAGGAGCTCGGCGAGCGCGTCCGCCTTCGAATGTGCCGAGACGGAGACGAATCTGTGGTCGACACCCTCTGCCGACTCGATGCTCGCTTCCACCTCGTGCAGGACGGCCTGACGCGTGTACAAGCGGGCCATCGCGCCGACGGCTCCGTCGAGCGTCGCCGAGAAGAACATCGTCTGGCGATCCTTGGTGATGCGGCCGACGATCTGGTCGACCTGGGGCTGGAACCCCATGTCGAGCATTCGGTCCGCCTCGTCCAGGACGAGGATCCGAACATGGCCGAGATCGACGAGCCGACGTTCCGCGAGGTCCCGTAGCCGGCCGGGCGTCGCGACGAGCACGTGTGCTCGCCTGATATCGCGTGCTTGCTCGCGCACCCTGGTACCGCCGTACGCGACGCCCACGCGAAGACCCTTCGCCTTCGCGACGGCGTCGAAGTCGTCGGCGACCTGCTGCGCGAGCTCACGTGTCGGGACCAGGACGAGGGCGACCGGCGCGGCTTCTTCGGCACGCACTCGCTCCACGATCGGCAGCGCGAACGCGAGCGTCTTGCCCGAGCCCGTTCGCGAACGGGCGAGGATGTCGCGACCGGAGATCGCGTCGGCGATCACAAGAGACTGGACGGGGAACGGTGTATCGATGCCGAGCGCGCGCAGCGCCTCGACGACTGGTTCGGACACGCCGAGCTCGGCGAAGGTAGCAGTGGGCACGTTCTCTCCTTACTTGCACCGGCGGATCACGCCGCGGGCGATCGTGGGGAGGTTTCGATCTTGGCCCCGAGACCGCCTGAAGGAGGAACGAGGGGGAGGAGCGGAACCTCACAGGACGGCGACGCCGTCCTTGGCATTCACACTACCAGGAGCGCTTCACCGGACGACGAGCGCGACCATCGCGAAGTGGCAGGCGGCGGCCGCGACCTGGAAGACGTGCCACACCTCGTGGTAGCCGAACGTCGCCGGACGAGGGTCGGGACGACGCCTCGCGAGCACGATCGCGCCGCCCGTGTAGAGGAGCCCGCCGACAATCATCAGAACCGCACCGGCCAGCCACATCGCGTCCACGAGTTGCGGGAGCGCGACGACGGCCAACCAACCAAGCGCGATGTACAACACCGCGCTCGCGACGCCGAGCCCGTCCGGACGCGCAAGCTTCAGCGCGACACCGACCGCGGCGCCGGACCACGCGATGGACAGCAGGACCGCCTCCCATGGCCCGCGCAGCGCGAGGACCGTTACCGGTGTGTAGGTTCCGGCGATCAACACGTAGATCATCGAGTGGTCGAGGCTCTTCATGCGCACCCGCGCCCGCGGCGACCATCGACCGACGTGGTACGCGGCGCTGGCGCCGAACAGCGCAACCAGGCTCGTCGCGTAGATCGATGCCACGGCCGTCGCCACGGCGCCGCGCGCGATCAGCACGAGCGCGATCGCGGCCGGCAGGGAGACGAAGAAGGCGGCCTGATGAATCTTGCCTCGGAGGCGAGGCACCGGCGCTTCCACGGCGGCCGATCCTACCGGCAAAACGTTCCGGTACCCTCCGGGCATGGCGCGCGACCTCGCCCGCAGACTGGCAGTCGCGAGGGGCGACGAGCCCGCCGATGTCGTACTTCGGGGCGGCACGGTGCTCTCGGTGTTCACGGGGGAGCTCGTCCCCGCGGACGTCGCCATCTCGGGCGAGTACGTCGCGGGCGTCGGCGAGGGCTACGAAGGGTCTGAGATCGCCGACGTCTCGGGCCTGATCCTTCTTCCCGGTCTCGTCGACGGCCACATGCACATCGAGTCGACCAAGCTGATGGTCGACGAGTTCGCTCGCGCCGCCCTCCCGTGGGGAACGACGACGGTCGTGCTCGATCCGCACGAGATCGCGAACGTCTTCGGCCTCGACGGTGTTCGGTCGATCCTCCGGAGCGCGGACCAGGTACCCCTCGACTACTTCGTCATGGCATCGTCGTGCGTTCCCGCCTCGCCGTTCGAATCCAGCGCCGCGACCGTCACCGCCGACGACATCGCGCGATTTCTCGCCGAGGAACCGAACGCGATTGGGCTCGCGGAGATGATGGACTTCCCCGGTGTCGTCGGCGGAGCCGACGACGCCATTGCCAAGATCGAAGCCGCGACCGGCCGGCAGATCGACGGGCACGCTCCGGGTCTTTCGGGACGCGCGCTGAACGCCTACCTCGCGGCCGGCGTCAGGAGCGACCACGAATGCACGACGTTCGATGAGGCGCTCGAGAAGCGACGCCTCGGCATGTGGATCATGATCCGCGAGGGATCGGCGGCGAAGAACCTCGAGGCCCTTGTTCCGCTGGTGCGGCGCTTCGGCCCAACCAACTGCCTGCTCTGCACGGACGACCTCGAGCCGGATCATCTGCTCGAACAGGGTCACGTCAACGACCTCGTCCGGAAGGCCGTCGCCTTGGGAGTCGCACCCGCCGACGCGGTCGTCATGGCGACGCTGAACGCCGCGCGGTATCACCGCCTGTACGAGCACGGCGCCGTTGCCCCCGGTTACCTCGCAGACGTGGTCGCCGTTCCGGACCTCGCGTCGTTCCGACCCGCGCGCGTTTGGAAGCGGGGACGCCTGGTCGCCGAGGACGGGCGGGCCCTCCCCGTTCCGAAGGTCAAAGCCCCGGACTGGATGCGGGGCAGCGTCCGCGTGCGGCAGCTCTCGGGTGGTGACTTCGCGATCGTCGCCAACGGGCGCGTCCGAGTGATCGGTGTCGAGGCCGGACAGATCGTGACGAAGGCGCTCCAGGACGAGCCGGGCCGCCGCAACGGAGTCGCGGCCGCCGATCCGGAACGCGACCTGGCGAAGATGGCCGTCGTCGAGCGTCACAAGGAAACGGGTCGCATCGGGCTCGGGTTCGTCCGCGGCTTCGGTCTCCAGCGCGGCGCGCTCGCGTCGACGCACGCGCACGACGCCCACAACGTTGTCGTCGTTGGAGTCGACGACGACGACATGGCCGCCGCGGCGAACAGACTCCGCGAGATCGGCGGCGGTCAGGTCGCCATGGCGGACGGTCGCGTCGTCGGCGAGGTCGCTTGCCCGATCGGCGGACTGATCTCTGACCGCCCCGTCGAGGAGGTCGCGTCGTCCGTGCACGCGATCGGCGTCGCCGCGCGCGAACAGCTCGGGGCGACGCTCCCCTCGCCGTTCATGGCGATGTCGTTCATGGCGCTGTCGGTCGTTCCCGAGCTGAAGTTGACCGATCGCGGCCTGATCGACGTCGATCGGTTCGAGATCGTCCCGCTCGAGGTCGGTTAACCCAAGAGCGAGCGAACGGTCTCGGCGATCTTCGACGCCGAGATGCCCGCCCACTCGCGCATCTCTTCGGGCTTGCCGGATCCGGGCATGTCACGAACCGCGATGACGTGCACTCGGCCGGCGATCTCACCTTCACTCGCGAGCGCGCCCAGCACCGCCTCTCCGAGACCGCCCTCCGGCCAGTGGTCCTCGACGGTCACCACTAGTCCCGTCTGGGCGAGCGCCGTATGGAGCGTACCGGCGTCGATCGGCTTGATCGAGAACGCGTCGATCACGCGCGCCGAAATGCCGTCGTTGGCGAGCGCGTCGGCCGCCTTCATCGATTCGAACACCGTGACGCCGGCGCCGACGAGCGTGACGCGGTCGTCTGCCGACGAGCGGACCACGACACTCCCGCCCACCTGGAACTCGACGTCCGCGTCGTAGAGCTTCGGCGTCTTCTCACGCGTCGTCCGCAGATACGAGATGCCCGGAAGGTCGGCCATCGCGACGACGAGCTTGGCCGTCGAGTTGCCGTCCGCGGGGTAGAGGACGGTCGATCCGTGGACCGCGCGCATCATCGCCAGGTCCTCGAGCGCCATCTGCGACGGTCCGTCCTCGCCGATCGAGACGCCCGCGTGCGAGCCGGACAACCGAAGGTCCGCGCGGCTGATCGCGGCCATCCGGACGAAGTCGTACGCACGCGTGAAGAACGCGCCAAAGGTCGCGGCGAACGCCGTCTTGCCGAGCGACTGCAGGCCGACGGCCATGCCGACCATGGCCTGCTCGGCGATGTAGCTCTCGACGAAGCGCTCGGGAGCGACCTTCTGAAAGTCCTCGGTGTGGGTCGAGTTCGACACCTCTCCGTCCAGGACGACGACCTCCGGCCGGGCGGCCAGCGCGGCGAGTGTCTCGCCGAACGCCTTCCGCGTGGCGATCTCTCCCTCGTACGTCGGCACCGTCACGGCGCCGCCGCGTTCGACCGGCCAGGCCCCAGCCTCCGGTTTCGGTGGAGTCACGTGGAGGTCGCGTACGCCGCCGAGCTCCGCGATCGCGCGCTCGGCCTCCTCGGACGACAACGCCTTGCCGTGCCACCCGTCCTTGTCCTCCAGGAACGAGACGCCGTGACCCTTCTGCGTCTTGGCCACGACGAGCGCCGGGCGCCCGGCGGACTCGGCATCGCGGTACGCGGCATCGATCGCCTCGACGTCGTGACCGTCGACCGTGACCGCGTACCAGCCGAACGCCCTGACGCGCTCGGCATAGACGTCGCCCTGCCACTCGAGCATCGTCGGACCGCGCTGCCCCAGCCGATTCATGTCGAGGATCGCGATCAGGTTGTCGACGCCGTGGAACGACGCGTTCTCGAACGCCTCCCACACGGAACCCTCCGTCGACTCCGAGTCCCCGAGCATGACCCACACGCGCGCGGGGATCCGGTCCAGCTTCATCGCCAGCGCCATTCCGAGGCCGATCGGCAGCCCCTGCCCGAGCGATCCCGTGGCCACGTCGATCCACGGCATGTCGGGGAGCGGCACCGGATGGCCTTGGACCGGCGAGCCGAACCTCCGGAACGTCATCAGCTGCTCGTCGTCGATCGCCCCGATCGCCTTCAACGTCGCGTACATCAGCGGCGACGCGTGACCCTTCGACAGGACGAACCGGTCGTTCGCGAGGTTCTTGGGATCGGACACATGGGTGCGCAGATGCGCCGTGTACAGGACGGCCACCAGATGAGCAGCCGAGAGGGAGGACGTGGGGTGTCCCGATCCCGCCGCCGTCGACGAGCGGATCGAGTCGACGGCGAGCTGGGCTGCGAGCTCTCTCCACTCGTCCCGCGACGTGGCCGGTTCGGATGCGCGAACGTCGTTCTGCATGGGGGACCTCCGGAGCTCGCGTTCGGACCATTCAGCTTACGAGCGCCTGCGGCCCAACGAGGCCCTGCTACCCTGAGCGACGAATGGCCGACTACAAGGAAGTTCGCGTCGAGCGCCTGTACCTCAAGGTGCCGAACACCGACAAGCTTCGGAAGAACGCCGCCGGACGACACCGCCATCTTCTCGCGGCGGGGTGGCGGGAGGTCGAGCGGAAGCCGCAGGTCGATCATCTATGGGTGCGCTACGAGCGCTCCGGTCCGCCGCCGCTCAGGCTGCGACTGCCCCGTCCCGACAAGGACGCAGGGCGGTTCGAACGCCGCCCACGGGGCGGGCGAGACTTCGGGCGGGGCGGCCCGCGCGGACGTCGCTGACGCCGGGCGGCAACGCCGGATCCACAGAACGTGACGAGGGACCCGCGATCGCGGGTCCCTCGTTCTCGTTCTTGCGTTCGTTGAACGGTTCAGCCGACGAGGCGGACGTTCGTGGCCTGCGGACCCTTGTCCCCCTGCGTCACCTCGAACTCGACCTGCTGGCCCTCCTCGAGGTTGCGGTAGCCGGCGCCCTCGATCGCGCTGAAGTGCACGAAGACGTCCGGTCCACCTTCCTGGGAGATGAAGCCGTACCCCTTCTCCGGGCTGAACCACTTCACCGTACCGGTTGCCACTGAGCGATCCCTCCTTCCTCGGCCGTCCGGGCCTGTGGTGCCGCCCGTCGGGCCTCCGGCGCCCCGGCGCCGGGAGGGAACTGCTCGCGTTGCCGAACAACCGTGCGGTGCCCTCGACAGCCGACGATATCACCATGCCTAGGCGCGCCGCCTCGCGAGTCGGGCACGCACTTGCCGCCCCAAACTCCCGAATGATGTTCGGAGATCCGGCTGTTCGACTGAACGAACCGCGGGTACGATGTCCCGGTACCCTGATCCTTCCGGCGCCCCGGCGACCCGGAATCGGCGCCGATGAGGGAACGAGCGATGGAGACAACACCCCAGGACAGGACCCGTCCGCGCCACGAAGCCGGGCACGCCCACGCGGCGGAGCAGCCGTTCACCTATCCGCTCACGCGCCAGTACGCCGAGCCTGACTGGACCAGGATCCCCGGCTACCGCGAGGTCACGAAACAGGAGTGGGAGTCCGCGCAGTGGCAGCGCGCCCACACCGTGAAGAACCTGAACGAGCTCAAGCGGGCGCTCGGCGAGCTCCTCGACGACGAGCTCTACGCCGACATCGAGCGCGACCAGCGTGAGCGCGCCACGATGTCGATGCTCCTCCCTCCGCAGATGCTGAACACGATGGACTTCGCCGATCTCCGCGCCGATCCGGTCCGCCGGTACATGGCACCCGCGTTCAGCGATCGCGCGACCGAGTTTCCCTCACACCCGATGGCCTCACGCGACTCCTTGCACGAGGCCGACATGTGGGCCGTCGAGGGACTCACCCATCGCTACCCGACCAAGGTTCTCGCGGAGCTGATCCCGACCTGTCCGCAGTATTGCGGTCACTGCACGCGGATGGACCTCGTGGGCAACGACACCGAGCAATTCCTCAAGTACAAGTTCGAGGCGAAGCAGAACGAGCGCTGGGACGCGATGCTCGATTACCTGCGGCGCACGCCGAGCGTTCGCGACGTCGTTGTCTCCGGCGGCGACATGGCGAACGTCCCCATCAAACGGTTGCAGGAATGGCTCTTCCAGCTGCTCGACATCGAGAACGTTCGAGACGTTCGCATCGCCACGAAGGGCTTGATGGGCATCCCGCAGCACTTCCTCCAGGACGACGTGCTCGCCGGCTACGAGGCGATCGCCGAACGAGCGCACCAGCGCGGCGTCGAGGTGGCGATCCACACGCACGTGAACGCGGCGCAGCAGGTGACGCCGCTCGTCGGCAATGCCGTTCGGAAGCTGCTCGACATGGGCTACCGCGACGTCCGCAACCAGGGAGTGCTGCTCCGCGGCGTGAACACGACCCCGAACCAGGTCCTCGAGCTCTGTTTCATGCTGCTCGATCACGCCAAGGTCATGCCCTACTACTTCTACATGTGCGACATGATCCCGAACAGCGAGCACTGGCGGCTTTCGGTATGGGAGGCGCAGGAGCTCCAGTTCGCGATCATGGGATACCTGCCGGGGTTCGCTACTCCTCGCTTCGTGTGCGACGTCCCGTTCGTCGGTAAGCGCTGGGTTCACATGGTGAGCGGATATGACCGCACGAAGGGGATCTCTCACTGGCGCAAGAACTATCGGACGGGAATCGAGCACGACGACCCGGAGGCGCTCCAGCGCGAGTACGCCTATTACGACCCGATCTACACGCTCCCCGAGGAGGGTCAGGCTTACTGGCGCGAGTTTCTCGCGCGCGAACGAGGCCTCGAGCTCACCCCGGTCTGACCGCACAATCCTGCCACTCCACAAGGGTGAGATAGGGTTCGCGGCCGTGCGCCGGATCTGGTTCCCGCTCGTACTCGCGCTGGTGTTCGCAATCCTCGCCGCGGCGTGCTCCTCAGACGACGAGCCGTTCGTGTGGGATCCGCTTCCGCCAGCCGACTACGGCACGGCGCCGGACCGCGTCGACGTCCGCGAGTTCGAGACGCTCACGCCGATCAAGCACGTCGTGTACGTGATCAAGGAGAACCGGACGTTCGACAACATGTTCGGGTTGTTCCCCGGCGCGAACGGCGTCAGCGTCGGTGTCGACCGCGGCGAGCAGCGGCCGCTCACGCGCGCTGCCGACGTACTGCCCACCGACATCAAGCACTGCTACCGGTGCGCGCTGGATGCATGGAACGAGGGCGCGATGGACGGGTTCGCCACGATCAGCGAGGCCGCGGACCAGTATGCGTACACGCAGTACCTGCCCGAGGATCTCCCCAACTACTGGCATTGGGCGACCGAATACGTCCTCGGCGACAACTTCTTCGCCAGCGCCCACGGCCCTTCGTTCCCGAACCACCTGTACACGATCGCCGCCCAGTCCGGCGGCGCGCACGAGAACCCCGGACAGAACCAGGTGCTGCTCCGCGAGCGACACCGCAGGACCGGGCTGTTCAAGTCGTGGGGATGTGACGCGCTCGACACGGCCTACGTGAACATCGTCGACAGCGAGGGCGTCGAGAAACGCGTGCCGCCGTGCTTCGACTTCCTGACGGAGGGGGACCTGTTGTCCAACGCGGGGATCCCGTGGGCCTATTACGCGGCGACGCAGTACCAGAACGGCTACATCTGGTCGGCGTACGACGCCGTTCGCCACATCCGGGAGGACGAGAAGTACTGGGCCGAACACATCTTCCCGGTCGACCGGTTCGCCCGGCACGCGCGGGAGGGACTGCTCCCGCCGGTGACGTGGGTGACGCCGCGGTTCGAGGTATCCGAGCACCCCGAGTACAGCATGTGCCACGGCGAGAACTGGACGACGAGGATCGTGAACGCCGTCATGGAGAGCCCGGACTGGGAGGACACCGCCATCTTCATCACCTGGGACGACTACGGCGGGTTCTACGACCACGTCCCGCCACCGCAGGTCGACGACTTCGGGTTCGGGATCCGCGTGCCGCTGCTCATGATCTCGCCCTACGCGAAGCGCGGCTTCGTGTCGCACGAGCTCGGCGAGTTCTCGAGCGTTCTGCGGTTCATGGAGGACAACTGGGGATTGACGCAGCTCACGCACCGAGACCGCGAGGCGACGCCGCTCCTGTCGGCGTTCGACTTCGAGCAGGAGCCCCGGCCGCCCGATCCGCTCCCACTCCGCGCCGATTGTGAGGGTCTGAAGTTCCCGGATCCCCGCCGCTACGAGGGACCGGGGTGAGCTCAGTCGAACGGTGAGCCGATCGTCCGAAGGTACGGCCAACCCGCGCGGAAGTGTGCGGACGACGTTCCGTATGGGCATTCATCCCGGAGCGGGAGCACCAGCTTCTTGAACCTCGGATTCCCAAAGTCGAAGGCGCCGAGCAACGGATCCGCCTGCCCATCGCGCGCCGTCATCGGTTCGAGGCCGAACAGCTGCTCGATGAACGCCAGCACCGAGCTGAACTCGTAGGTCGTCTTGTCGACGTACCCGCCGTCGCGGCTTTCGCCGGACCGTGTGTACGGGCTGATGATGAGCGCCGGCGTGCGCGGGCCGAGACCCATGATGTCCGTCTGCGGCGGAGGCACGGGGTCGTAGAACCCGCCGAAGTCGTCCCACACGATCACGATGGCCGTCGACTCCCAGTACTCGCTGTTCATGATCGTGTTGACCTGGTGCACGGTCCAGTTCTCGCCGGCGCACACCGACTTCCCGCCTCCGGGATGCTCGTTGTAGGACTCGGACGGGACGATCCAGGAGACCTGCGGCATCTCGCCGGCGCGGACGTCCCGAACGAAGTTCTCGGGCGGCTGGACCTTCCTCCACATGGGGCCGCGTCGGACGTGGCGGATCATTTGTAGGGCATTCATCCATGAGTTCTCGTTCGCGTAGTACTTCCAGCTGATGCCGGCCCCCTCCAGCTGGTCGGGAAGCACCTCGATGTCGAAGCACAGACGGATGCTTCCCCAGTACTCGGCGAGGTCGTACGTGTTCGATCCGTTCGACGTGATGTCTCGTTCGAGCTCGAGGATCCGCTCCTCGTTCGCGCGCGCGGCCGGAGGGTTGAACCGTGTCGCGTACTCCGTGGTGTCGTCACAGTAGTTGCCCTCGTGATCCGTCGTCGACTTGTTGTCGACGATGTAGTTCGCCTGCGCCGCAACCGTGTACAGGTGTTCCGGCAGCGTCGGCCCGTACATCGACGTGAAGAAGTGATCGGCCAGCACGAATCGGTCGGCGTAGGCCCAGTAGTTGGGCAGTGTGTCGCGGTCGTGGTAGACGTACCCGGAGAGGTCGCGCCCGAATTCCGCCGCTCGGTCCCCCGACATCGGGATGACCCCGTTCATCCGGTTGAACCCGTTCATCTTCCCGCCGTTGATCGCAGTCAGGCCGCACCGGAAGCAATGCGTCAGGTCGTGCGGCTGCACGTCGGTCGCATGCCGGAGGCGGACGATCGGCCCATCGCTGCACCCGTCCTCGGTGCACTCGATCGTGCCGCCGAGCGTCGCACCCTCCGCGCCGGGATACGTCGCGAAGTAGTTGTTGAACGTTCGGTTCTCCTTGACGATGAACACGACGTGCTCGATCGGCGTCTCGCCGGGCACGATCACCGTCGGCTCGGACCCGTCGCCGTTCCCGTCGGGAGGACCACTCGGCGACGGCCCGCCGTTGCCCGCGCCGTTCGGCGATGGAGCGACCGCCGACCCACCGTTCCCGTCCGGACGCCCCCAGGCCCAAACCATCACCGCCGTGAGCACGACGACGACGACGACGAAGATCAGGAAACCGCGCCGGCGAGCGGCACGTCGTCGCTGGAAGCGGATGCGGCTTCGCGGCACGGGCACGCGGGAGCCGGGCCCGGGCGTGTAGCTCACGTCGAGAGCCTATCGTCGGGCGGCGACGGGACCGCCGCAGTATCAGGAGCCGGGCGAACGCGCGTCCAACCAACCACCGTCGCGTTCGTGGCGGGCGGCGACGACCCCGGCAGCGATCGACAGTGCGATCTCATCGGGTGTCCGTCCGCCGAGATCAAGGCCGACCGGCGAACGGATCCGCCCCAGCTGCTCGTCGTCGAATCCGCGTTCACGAAGCTCCGCGACATACGGCCCAACGTGGCGGCGGCTCCCCATCACCCCGATGAACCGCGCGGGTGTACGCAGAGCATCGGAGAGCGAATCGGCGATCCCCGGCGCGTCGTGATCGGTGAAGATCACGTCGGTACGAGCGTCGAGGCGAGCCTCGGCGATCGAGGAGACCACCCGTCCGCCCGCGCGATCGTCGGCTCCGACCCGCTCCGCCCGTGGTTCGACGAGGATCGTCTCGTCGCCGAGACGAGCGGCATGACGCCGAAGCGCACGCGCGACGTCGGTTGCGGAGATCACGACGAGCCTTGACGTTCGGGGAGGCGGCTCGAAGAACACGAGCACTTCGCCGCTCTCGTGTCGGTACCGGCGCGTCTGCGGTTCACCCGTCTTCGAGATCTCGGCCGCGTCTCGCACCGCCGCGTCGTCGAACTCCGCACAACCGAGCGTGCCGTGGACCTCGCCGCCGGGGACGATTCGCATCGAGTTGCCGACCTTGCACGGCGGCGCGCCCTCGACCTCGACGGCCCGGACGTCGACCCATGCACGTTCGTCGTCGTGCGCATCATGATCTGCGTGCCCCGTGGGGTGCTCGCCGGTTCGCCCGCCGAGCAGTTCGATCGCGTGCGGAACCACGGGGAGAACGGCCTCGAGGCCTTCGCGTACCCCCTTGGGGCTCCCCGGCAGGTTCAGGACGAGCGTCGAGCCGCGGCTCCCGGCGACGGCGCGAGAGAGCGCGGCGAGCGGCGTCTGTTCGAGTCCCGTTCGCCGCATCAGCTCGGCGAGCCCGGGCGCCTCGCGATCGATGACTGCCCGTGTCGCTTCGGGCGTCACGTCGCGGGGGCCGAACCCAGTTCCACCGGTCGTGACGACGAGGGCAGTCCGGTCTCGATCGCTCAGTTCGCGAATGGCGTCCTCGATCCGCTCGCGCTCGTCCGGCACGACGACGCGCCGGACCACGTCGAGGCCGTGCTCGGCGAGCAGGGACTGCGCGACGTCGCCGGACTCGTCGGTGCGCGTGCCGTGCGATACACCGTCGGACACCGTCACGACGGCCGCGGAGCGACGCGAGCGTTGCACGCGCCTCATCCTGTCAGAAAGGTCGGCCCGGACCGTCGACGGCACCACATCGCGGCCTCGCGCGGACTAGGTTCTGGTCGATGCCGATCCGAACGAGGAGGGACCGATGGAACGGTGGATCGACGAGCTCGCCGACGCGCTCGACGCCGAACGGCTGTCGAAGGACGAGGTCGCTCGGTTGCTCGGAGTGGCGCGCGACGTCGCTCATCGCGTCGAGCGCAAGGTGACGCCCCTCGCGACGTTCGTGCTCGGAGAGGCGGTGGGCAGGAGCGTGGCGGCGGGGACGGAACGCTCCGTCGCGCTCGACCAGGTCCTCGAGACGGCGAGCTCGCTGCTGCCGACGCCGTCCGAGGCGGAGGGCTCGCCGAACGAATGAGGCCCCCGCCCGGGTACGATGGCGAGAACCCATGAGCGTCCACCCGGCCCCGTCGGCCGCACCGTTCACCAACGAGCCGCTGCTGGATACGTTCGGCCGCGTCGCCGACGACCTACGGCTCTCGGTGACCGACCGATGCAACTTCCGGTGCACGTACTGCATGCCGGCCGAGGGCCTGAAGTGGCTCCCGAAGGACGAGATCCTCTCGTTCGAGGAGCTGGCCCGGTTGCTGCGTCTGTTCGTCCGGCTCGGCGTCCGATCCGTCAAGGTGACCGGCGGCGAGCCGACGGTTCGCGCGGATCTTCCGTCGCTCGTGGCGATGCTTCGCGAGGCTGCGCCCGGCGTGGACATGTCGATGACGACGAACGGAGTGCTCCTCGACCGGCTGGCGCGCCCGCTGGCGGACTCGGGCCTCGACCGCGTGACGGTCTCGCTCGACTCGTTGCTCCGTCACCGGTTCGAGGAGATGACGCGGCGAGACGCGCTCGATCGCGTGCTCGCCGGGATCCGCGCGGCCGAGGACGCCGGCCTCGTGCCGATCAAGATCAACTGCGTGGTGATCGGCGGCACGAACGAGGACGAGGTCGTCGAGTTCGCTCGGTGGTCGCGCGAGCACGGGCACGCCGTTCGGTTCATCGAGTACATGCCGCTCGATGCCGAGCACGCGTGGGAGCGCGCGAAGGTCGTCCCGTCGGCGCGGATCCTCGAGGCGATCGACGCGGTGTACCCGCTCGTCGCCGATGGGCCCGATCACGAGCCCGCGACGAGCTACCGGTTCGCCGACGGCTCTGCCGGGGGGGTCGGCGTGATCGCCAGCGTCACCGAGCCGTTCTGCGACTCCTGTAACCGTCTTCGAATCACCGCCGAGGGGCAGCTGCGCGCGTGCCTGTTCGCGCTCGACGAGTCCGACCTACGAACTCCGATGCGCTCGGGCGCCGTTGACGAGGACCTCGAGGAGCTGATCCGCTCGAACGTGTGGGCGAAGTGGTCGGGGCACCGGATCAACCACCCCGACTTCGTGCAGCCCGAACGGAGCATGTCCGCGATCGGCGGCTGACAGCCGCCGGTCTGGTTCAGCCCTCCTGCACGCCCGCGAGCCGCGCGAGGCCCGAGATCTTCCGCAGCACGAAGCGCCGGCCGTCGCGCTCGACGTAGCCGCGTCGCTGGAGGTCCGAGAGGATCCGCGTGACGTTCTCCCGGCTGCCGCCGCACAGGCTCGCCAGGTCCGCGTGCGTCACCACCGAAGGAAGGACTGCGCCGTCGGGCGGGAGGTCGTCGAGCGACGGCGCCACGAGCTGCAGCAGCCGCTTGGCCACGCGTCCCTTGAGATCGAGGAACAGCAGGTCTTCGACGAAGGCCTCGTGCGATTGCACCTGCCGCGCCAGCGCGCGGAGGATGGCCCGCGAGGCGGCCGACTCTTCCGTCACGAACTCGACGAAGGTGGGACCCTGGACCGTCCACACCGACGACTCCTCGAGCGCGAGCGCCGCGGCCGTGCGAGGCATGCCTCCGAGCACGCCGAGCTCGCCGAAGAACTGGGGACGGTCGAGCGTCGTGTGCAGCTGCCGGTGGCCGCTCGCCGAAAGGGAGCTGATCTCCACGCGGCCTTCCACGAGGAAGAAGACCTCGGGGGACTCGTCACCCTGGTGGAACAGGTACGTGTTCCGCCGGTACCTGCGGACCGAACCGCGGTCGGCGAGTCGCGCGATCGTCTCGGCCGAGGCGCCCTCGAACAGCGGGGTACTCGCCATCATCGCTTCGAGGCCCGACACGCCGACCGCCATACGGTCGTCAGCGTAGCCAGTCCGCACCTCCCCCGGGAGGCATCACAAAGCAAGACCCGGGAACTCATCCCGGGTCTTGCGAAACGGCGAGTGCGAACCGCGGCCTACTTGGCCGCCTTCCGCGCGCGCTTGGCCTTCCTCAGCCTCTTGGTCACCCGCGTCGCCGGCTCCGTCTTCGACGTCTTCGCCGTGGACTTCGTCGCCACCTTGGGAGTGATCTTCTTGTCCGCCACCTCGTCACCTCCCCCGGGAGATCCGGCCCCTCCGATGAGGGGGGCTTCACCAGGAACGCTCGAGGCGCATTTTGCGACGCCGAGCACGAGATCGATGTGTCGGCGGTCACCCACCCGGGCGTGACGTCGGTCACGGTTCCGATGTGACGGCCGTCACATTTTCTCGTCGAGCTCCGGCAGGGAGAGCGGATCAGGCCGAGGTGTGCATGCTCCGCAGTACAGCGCGTCCTCGACGATGAGTGCCTGCGTCACATCGCCGGGCTTGAACAGATCGACCACGTACGGGAGGGTCTCCACGTGGTCGGCGCAGATGCCTCGACCGCAGAACCGACAGCTCCCCACGGCGGTCTTCCGACAGTGCCAGCAATCCATCGGGTGGTCCCTCCTCAGTGCTCAGCTGTGCGCTCGATCGGAGCCGCGGACACGGCGCCCCGGCGGAAGATGCCGGCTACGACTTCATCGAACCCCTCGCGGTCGAGCTCGAACACGCGCATCGGCGTTCGGGCGACCACGGAGGCCGTGCGGGGGATGTCCATGAGCAACGCGAGCTCGCCGAAATGCTCCCCCGCGCCGAGCGACCGGATGGCCTCGTCGTCCTGGAGCACCTCCGCGCGTCCGGACCCGATCACGTAGAACGCATCTCCCTGGTCGCCCTGCTCCACGAGGACCTCATCGGGAGCGACGCTGATCCATCGACCACGACTGAGCAACTCGGCGATCGATGCCGACCCGAGCGACGCGAACGGTGGGAGGGACCGAAGCTCCGCGGCTTGGTGAAGCGTCGGAGCGAATTCAGGAAGGTTGACGCTGTCGCTCAGTAGGCGGTCGAACGTGCTCTCGTCGATCTCGAACAGCTCGGCGTCATCGACCGGACGAACGGTCGCCGACCGCCGGGCACCGTCGACCAGGCCGAGCTCACCGAACATGTCACCTCGCTCCAGGGTTCGGATGACGTTGTCCTTGCCGGTGTTCTCGTCTTCCTCGACCACCTCGAGCTTTCCCCGTCGGACCACGTAGAACGCATGCGGTCGATCTCCCTGTCGAAATACGGGCTTGCCGCCCGGATATCGCTTCAGCTCGACGCGTCCCGCGAGGTCGGACAGCACATCCTCCGGTAGGTCCTCGAACATCGGCGAGCTGTCGATGAGCTCGGCCGCCTCGACGCGCCACCCCGTTTGGAGCTTGAACCGCAGCGCGTCGATCCACCCCCCGATCTTCTTCGCGACTGATCGCGCGAGCTTGATGACGCCACGGATCGCAGGACCCGCAACGAACAGGGCGAGCGCCACGAGGAGGAGACGGCCGAAGACCCCGCCATCCCACAGCGAGGAGATGAGACCACCGAAGATCGTCTCCCAGAAGAAGAACGCCGTGAAGACGGACAGGACGGTGAACGCGACGCCGACGATGCCATAGAGCGCCAGCCCGACCTCCTGCTTCGTCATACGCTCACGCCGGCGCAGCTTCCGCCACAGGTCATACCGGATGAAGCGCAAGGATCGCGGACGGAGATCCGGAACCTGGATGACGTCGGCCAGGATGAAGTAGCCGTCGAGCTCGAGCAGTGGGATGAGGTTCATGAAGATGACGAAATAGTTGATGACCGCCCAGGTGAACAGGAACGGTGAGATCGCCGCGTCCGGGAACGCCCAGATGAAGATCGCGGCGATCCCGGAGAAGATGAGCTCTGCGTATGGTCCCGCGAAGGACTGGGCGATCCGCTCCCGGCGGTCGAGCATCAGCACCTCGGACGATTCGATGAAGAAGACGGGAGACCCGAAATAGATCATGAAACCGGCGCTCTTCACCTTGCGTCCGTAGTGGACCAGGACGACGGCGTGACCGAGCTCGTGGATGAAGGTCAGGACGTAGTCCATCCCCAACAGGACGAACGTCTGGGCCGCAGCCGATCCGCCGCCGAGCTCGAAGCGACCGCTTCGGTACACGGCCGCGAAGGCGACCAAACCGAGAGCGGCCACGATTGCCGCGGCGATCCCCAGCGCCGGCGTGAAGAAGAAGCGAACGAAGCGCCGGTACAGCCAGTCGACGAGCCGGTGCGCTCCGGCCCAGTCGACGGAGAGCGTATTGACGAACTCGCGGGTCTTCGCCCGCGCCAGCGACGCCGGGTGCGCCGCCCGGTCCACGATCTCCCGAGCGTCGACGTACCGGTCGGTGAGGAAGTTCCCCACGCGCAGCTCGCGGACGAGATCGGCAACGCCC
Organism: uncultured bacterium; assembly: GCA_937881155.1. Classification (GTDB taxonomy): domain Bacteria; phylum Actinomycetota; class UBA4738; order UBA4738; family HRBIN12; genus CALGFI01. The sequence continues at coordinate 19,110 of CALGFI010000037.1, forward strand.
TCCAGCTCCATGTCGCCCGATTCCTGGAACCGCTCGACGACGATCTCGCCGACGGTCCGCGTTCCGTCCATCAGCTCGAGGAGCGGAACGTCGCTCAACGACAGCTGGTAGTGCAGGAGCTCCGTCGGGTTGGCGATCATCGCGTAGTCGTTGCCCCAACGAAGCTTGAACGTCTTGACCTCGACGTCGGGTCGGAGCTGCGGGCGGTACGTGGCCGGGTCGAGCCGCTCCGACAGCCTCGACCAGATCCCGCCTTCATGGTCTTGCTCCGGGGCTCTGGCGATCGCACCACGTACGGCCCCGAAGACGCCACGCTCGCTCAGCGCCTCGGTCACGGGTCCGGATCCCTTCGGGCGCGTTCTGCCTCCAGCCGCCTCCGAATCACGTCGTAGACCGACTGTCGTGGGCGCGCGCGTCGTTTCTGCGCGTACAGGTTGCCCGCCACGGCACCGACCAGGACGATCAGCGCCAACGCCGCGAGCACGCCCTCCACCCGGGCATCTTGGGCCCCTCCGTCGTTCCGGTGCAACGCGAGGGGGCGCGGTGTCGGATTCACGGCCCGGTCACATCACCGTCTCCGGCGCGACACACCGAAGGGTTAGCGTCCAGTGTGCCAAGAGGCATGCGCCCCTCTGGAGCGGGGAGCCGGCCGCGAAGGGCCGGCTCCCCGCGCCCCCTCCGCCCCACCCAGTCGGTCCGACGGCAGCCGTTTCAGGGCGACCGACCGACGAGCACGCGCGTCACCTTGAACCCGCGATCCATCGTGCTCCGTACATCACGGAACCCAGTTCGCTGCAACACGGAGCGCACGGCGCGAGCGCGATCGGGACTCACCTCGATCAGCAGCCAGCCGCCCGGACGTAGCCACGCCGGCGCCTCGGTCGTGCTCCGTTCCACGATTCGCAGTCCATCGGGACTCCGGTCGGTGAGCGTATGCGCCGGCTCCCACCGTCGGATCTCCTCGGGCAACTCGCGGAGCTCCGACCTGGCGACATAGGGCGGGTGCAAGGTCACGACGTCTACGCCGCCGCGGAGGTGCTTCGGCAGCCCGCCGAACAGATCACCGACCACGAACGTCGCTGGGAGGCGGAGCTTGCGCGCATTTGCCCGTGCGACCCGGATCGCTTCGGGGGAGATGTCGGTGCCGTAGACGCGGGCGCGCCGAACCTCGTTCACAACGGCCAGCGCGATGCCCCCTCCGCCGGTCGCAACGTCCACGAGCACCGGTTGTCTCCTGCGACGCACCCGTCGAACGGCCTGCTCTGCGAGGAACTCCGTCGAGTCGCGTGGGACGAACACGCCCGGCCGAGCGAGGACTTCCAAACCACGGAAGATCGCGTACCCCTTGATCAGCTGGACCGGCTCGCCCTTCGCGCGACGCTCGATCATCCGCTCGAAGCGACGCCGGGCGCCCGGGGAGACCTCGGTGTCGCGGTCGAAGTCCTCAGTACCGATCGCGTGCCCGAGCAGGTCTTCGGCCTCGATGAGCTCGCGATCTCGTTGCCAGTGATCGATCGCCGGGGAAGCCTTGAGTGTCTTGACGGCCTCGTCGACGAGATCCCCGGCGTTCACGGGCGTGCAACCTACCAGGCGGTCTGCGGGATCCGCGGACGGGGTCAGTGGCTCGTCGCGTGCGACAATCGCCTGGTGAGCGCGGCGCCGAAACACAAGCCGAAAGCGCGAGGAAAGCGGACCCCCAAGGAAGAGGTCCGGCTCACCGGCGACCGGATCGTCGTCGAGAACCCGGAGGACGGCGAACGCAAGACGCGGGCCGGGCTGCTCATCCCGGCCACGGCGGCGCCCGCGCCGAAGCGTTGCGTCTGGGGCGAGGTCGCGCTCGTTGGTCCTGACGTCCGCGCCGTTCGTGCCGGCGACCGCATCCTCTACCTGCCGCAGGCCGGTCTGGAGGTCGAGCTCGATGGGCGCGAGTACCTGCTCCTGCGCGAGCGCGATGTCCAGGCGATCGCGTCTCCCGCGAACGGCCGGGAGGCGCAACCGGGCCAGTACCTGTAGCTCGCTGGGGTCAGCCGCTCAGGAACGACAGCCGCACTCGGCGCGTGTCGTTCTCGTGGTTCGGATCGACGAGGACGATCCGCTGCCACGTGCCGAGCGACACTCGCCCGCTCTGGACCGAGAGGACCAGTGACGGAGACACGAGGATGGGCAGCAGGTGATCGCCGCCGTGTCCGACCGAGCCGTGACGGTGCGCGTATCGGTCGTCGCGCGGCAGCAGCCGCTGGAGCAGCTCCTCGAGGTCTTCCTCCGATCCCGATCCCGTCTCCATCAGCGCGAGACCCGCCGTCGCGTGCGGCGCGAACACGTGGAGCAATCCGTCGCCGCCGGAGCTCGACGCGAACGCCGCGACCCGATCGGTGATGTCCACGACTCGACGGCCGTGCGTGTCGAGACTGAACTCCTCGACGTTCACACGGTCGGGCCGGGGTCGCTCGCGGCGATCTGTATCGACGATGGCACCTCATCGGCCTGGACTCGCGCCGCCGCGAGTTGCACGCCGGCGCCGACGACGGCGATGACGCCCCCGGCGATCACCACGTACAGGCCGATGCCCATGGAGATACCGATCTGCCCGCTGTCGATCAGCACGTCGAGGAGCGCTCGGAGCTCCTGGAACGAGACGCTCGTCGCCATCGCCGTTTCCTCTGCCACGCTGTCGAGGGCGCTGTCGGTGAGCGTCAGCGCGTCGAACAGGCCGAAACCGACACCGAAGGCGCCCACGATGCCCGCTGCTACGGCCAGCGGGCGTTGCGGTGCCGTCGTTGCCGCGATTCCCACCGCGACGACCACGAGACCCGCCACGACCGTGACCCAGCCGTCAGTCATGTCCACGCCAGAAACGACCTCGCTCTGTCCGGCGCCGGAGAACTCCGCCCACGACAGGAACGAGCCGATCACGAGCAGCGCGCCGCCGACGATCGCGAGGATCGCGCCGATCGGCGCTCGCGGTGGGGTCGTCTCTTCGCTCACGCGGAACCTCCGATCGTCCGGTCGGGCCATCCTTCCATCGCCCCCGAAGCGCGCGCAACGCTCGCGGCCTCCGAGATCGGTTGACGTATGTCTGTAATCATGTAATTCTCGGGCCATGAGACGATCATCATCCAGCGATGAGTTGCAAGGCTGGTTCGCCGGGCGCGTGCCGTCCGAGTGGTTCGTCGGATCGCCCGATGTAACGGCGGATCGCGAAGAGATCCTCGTCGTCGGGATGCTGTCGGATCCCGAGCTTCCCGAGGGCGCGACGCCCGAGGCGACGGCGGCGGCACGGCTGTCGCGGATCGAGGGGTTCCGGGAAGACACGCGGGAACGCAGGATGGGCATCGCCGACGAGGCCCAGCATCGGTTCGGCCGGCGGGTCTCGTGGGGAGCGCGGTGCGGTGACGACCGCAAGCTGTTCACGACGGTGAGCGCGCCCGCCATGACACGCCTCAGGATGCCCGAACGCCGCGTGCTCGACACGCTCGTCGACGCAGGCGTCGCCCGCTCGCGCAGTCACGCGCTCGCGTGGTGCGTCCGGCTGGTTGCCGACAAGCAGGACGAGTGGCTGAAGGACCTTCGCCAAGCCCTCACGGACGTGGAGAAGGTTCGCGGGGAAGGCCCGGCGAACGTCTGAGGGGTCGCGGCTCGCCGGAAGCTACAAGACGGTGTCGGCGTCGATCGCCATCCGGTAGAGGCGCTCAGTGCCCTCGTACAGGACGACCTCCTGGACGCCGGTCTCTTGTAGGTCGGGCCAGCACGCGCCGATCCAGGCCTCTGCCGACTCCGCGTCGGGGAACCGGGGGGAGCGACCGAGCTCCTGCCCCAAATGATCCAGGTAGCTCCAGAACATCACGCCCGCCGGATCGACACCATCATGTTCACGGCCCTACTCACCACGACGCGCTCCCCTTCCTTCAAATCCCCAGGAATAGATTCGGCTCCCAGCCGTCCGGACTCAACCAGCCCATCGGGGTATTCGACGGTCACGTCCACGTAGGGCGACCCGTGGATCTGCAACCCACGGACCTCCCTCACGATTCCCTGTCGCTCGCCGAGCACGAAGGCGAAGGCTAGCGCAGCCAGGAAGGACCGAACACCCAAACCGACGACCGCCGCACTGTCAGCCCGACGGCGCCGCGTCCCGTTCGAGCGCGCCGCGTTCGTCCTGGGTGAGCGGTCGAGAGCGAAGCGTCGCGGGATCGCGCGGCACGATCACCGACTCCGCCACGGCGGACAACGAACCATCGCGACGAACGATCTCCTCTCGCGTCCGGATGCTCGCGCGTCCCACCGACGCCAGCGAGCATCGAACGAGGACCCGCTCGTCGTCCTGCGTCAGTTCCTGCTTGTAGTCGATCGCCACGCGCGCGAGCACGAAGTGCCACGTATCGGTGACCGTTCCGAGCATCTCTTGGACCCACGCGTCGCGCGCTTCCTCCAGGTACGTCAGGTAGACGGCGTTGTTCACGTGGCCGTACGCGTCCATGTCGCGCCAGCGGATCGCGATGGTCCGTTCGAGCATCAGTCGATCCGGTCCACCTGCAGGCCGATGTCCGCGAGCCAGCTCACGGCGTCGGCGATTCGGTCGTTGTCACCCTCGACCTCGACGATGATCCAGCCGCCGCGTTCCTCGTCGAGGTTCGCCCGGCGGATGTTGGTGACCAGACCGAACTCCGTTCCCATCCGATGGATGACGGGCTCCGAGATGAGGTGCTCGGAGAACGTGAGATGAAGGCGAGCCTTCGACATCGCGGCAATCCTGACAGAAGCCCGGCGCCGCACGTCTTGGAACCAACCCAGGCGATTGAATGAGCGACGGCCCCGGAACGGGATCCCGGGGCCGTCACATCGGAGAGAGGGGGCTCCTCACTGAGGGATTCGTCGAGGAGCCCGCGTCGGTTCAGAAGTCCATGTCACCGCCGCCGCCAGGCATCGGCGGCGCCTTCTCCTTCTCGGGCTTCTCGGCCACGACTGCCTCGGTCGTCAGGAACAGCGCCGCGATCGATGCCGCGTTCTGCAGCGCCGAGCGCGTGACCTTGGTCGGGTCGATGATGCCGGCCTTGAACATGTCGGCGTACTCCCCCGTCGCCGCATCGAGACCGTGGCCGACGTCCAGACCGCGGACCTTCTCGATCACCACACCGCCCTCCAGACCGGCGTTGTGCGCGATCTGCTTGAGCGGCTCCTCGAGCGCGCGCCGGACGATCACGGCGCCCGTGAGCTCGTCGCCCTCGAGGTCCACCTTGTCCAGGGCGGCCTGCGCGTTGAGGAGCGAGACGCCTCCACCGGGGACGACGCCCTCCTCGACCGCGGCCTTCGTCGACTGCACGGCGTCCTCGATGCGGTGCTTCTTCTCCTTGAGCTCGACCTCGGTGGCCGCGCCGACCTTGATCACCGCGACACCGCCCGCGAGCCGCGCCAGGCGCTCCTGCAGCTTCTCGCGGTCGTAGTCGGAGTCCGTCTTCTCGATCTCGGCCTTGATCTGGTTGATCCGGCCCTTGATGTCCTCTTCCCTGCCACCGCCCTCGACGATCGTCGTGTCGTCCTTCGTCACGACGATCTTCCGTGCCGAGCCGAGCAGGTCGAGCGTCGCGTTCTCGAGCTTCAGGCCGACCTCCTCGGAGATGACCTGACCGCCGGTGAGGATCGCGATGTCCTGGAGCATTGCCTTGCGGCGGTCGCCGAAGCCCGGCGCCTTGACCGCGCCCGAGCGGAACGTGCCGCGGATCTTGTTCACCACGAGCGTGGCGAGTGCCTCGCCCTCGACGTCCTCGGCGATCACCAGGAGCGGCTTCCCGCCCTGCATGACCTTCTCGAGCACCGGGAGCAGGTCCTTCACCGCGCTGATCTTCTGGTTGGCGATGAGGATGTACGGCTCCTCGAGCACGGCCTCCATGCGTTCGGCGTCGGTGATGAAGTACGGCGAGATGTATCCCTTGTCGAACCGCATGCCCTCGACGAGCTCGAGCTCCATGCCGAAGGTGTTCGACTCCTCGACGGTGATCACGCCGTCCTTTCCGACCTTGTCGACGGCTTCGGCGATCTGCTCGCCGATCTCGGGGTCGGCAGCGGAGATCGCGCCGACATGGGCGATCTCCTCCTTCTGTTCCACTTCCTTGGACTGGTTCTTGATGCTCTCGACGGCGAGCTCGACCGCGCGCTCGATGCCGCGCTTGATCGCCATCGGGTTGGCGCCGGCCGCGACGTTCCGCAGCCCTTCCTTGACGATCGACTGTGCGAGGACCGTGGCGGTGGTCGTGCCGTCGCCCGCGACGTCGTCGGTCTTCTTCGCGACCTCCTTGACGAGCTCGGCGCCGACCTTCTCCAGCGGTTCCTCGAGCTCGATCTCCTTGGCGATCGACACGCCATCATTCGTGATCGTGGGGGCGCCCCACTTTTTCTCGAGGACGACGTTGCGACCCCTCGGCCCGAGCGTGATCTTGACCGCGTTGGCCAGCATGTCCATGCCGCGCTCGAGGGCTCGCCGCGCTTCCTCGTCGTACGAGATGAGCTTCGGTGCCATCTCCTGCCCTCCTCCGGTTTCTTCGGGGGCCGGCCTGGTCTGTCGCGGCCCCTCACCCGACCTACGGCTCGACGGCCCCGACTGCTAGCACTCGGGGCCTTCGAGTGCTAGCGAAATCCTAGCGACGACCGCCGGACCTGGCAAGGCGCCGGTCGCGGCGTCGGCTAAGTCGCGGGCCGGCAGCGAGCGTGGGTGGTTCGGGGAGCCTTTCCGGTCACTCCTCGCCGCTGCCCGCGCCCGACTCGACCATGGTGTGGATCTGCTCGACCACCTCGGCGTTCGCGAGCGTCGTCACATCGCCCAGCGGGCGGCCCCGCGCCACGTCGCGCAGCAGCCGGCGCATGATCTTGCCCGAGCGCGTCTTCGGCAGGTCGTTGGTGAAGATGATCCCGTGCGGGCGCGCGATCTTGCCGATCTTCGTGGCGACATGGTCTCGGAGCTCGGTCGCCGCGCCTTCGGTGCCCTCGAACCCGGACTTCAGCGTGACGAACGCGACGATCGCTTCGCCGACGAGATCGTCCGGCCGTGACACGACGGCCGCCTCGGCGACCTTCTGGTTGTCGACGAGCGCGCTCTCGATCTCGTACGTCGACAGACGGTGGCCGGCCACGTTCATCACGTCGTCGATCCGACCGAGGAGCCAGTAGTAGGCGTCCTCGTCTCGTTTGGCGCCGTCGCCGGCGACGTAGGTGTCGGTACCGAACTTGCCGAAGTAGGTCTGCACGTACCGGTCGGGGTCGCCCCAGATCGTCCGGGCGATCGACGGCCACGGCCGCTTCAGGACCAGGTACCCACCCCCTCCGAGGCCGACCGAGTGGCCCTGTTCGTCGAGGACGTCCGCGAGGATCCCGGGGAACGGGAGCGTGGCCGAACCGGGCTTCAGTGCCGTGATCCCCGGAAGGGGCGTGATGAGGATGGCGCCGGTCTCCGTCTGCCACCACGTGTCGACGACGGGGCAGCGCTCACCGCCGATGTACTTCCAGTACCAGATCCAGGCCTCCGGGTTGATCGGCTCGCCGACCGATCCGAGCAGGCGCAACGAGGACAGGTCGTGCTTCGCCGGGTACTCCGTTCCCCACCGCATGAACGCGCGGATCGCCGTCGGAGCCGTGTACAGGATCGTCGCGCGGTACTTCTCCGCGATCTGCCACAACCGATCCTTGTCGGGCCAATCGGGCGCGCCCTCGTAGATGATCCCGGTGGTGTGGTTCGCCAGCGGTCCGTACACGATGTACGAATGACCGGTCACCCAACCGATGTCGGCTGCGCACCAGTACACGTCGTCGTCGTGGATGTCGAAGATCAGCCGGTGCGTCGCGGCGACCTGCGTGAGGTAGCCGCCGGTCGTGTGCGCGATGCCCTTCGGCTTGCCGGTCGTCCCGCTCGTGTAGAGCAGGTACAGCAGGTCCTCGGCCTCCATGTGTTCCGGCTCGCACACGGCCGGTTGATCGGCGACGAGCTCGTGGTACCAGACGTCTCGTCCCGGGGTGAACGGATGGTCGCCACCGGTCCGCCGAACCGTGACGACATGCTCGATCGACGGGCATTCCGTCAGCGACTCGTCGGCGTTCTGCTTCAGCGGCACGACCTGACCGCGGCGATAGCCGCCGTCTGCGGTGATGAGCACCTTGGCATCGGCGTCGTTGATCCGGTCGCGTAACGACTCGGCCGAAAACCCGCCGAAGACGACCGAGTGCGCCGCGCCGATCCGCGCGCACGCGAGCATGGCCACCGGCAGCTCGGGGATCATCCCCAGGTAGATCGCGACCCGGTCGCCCTTCTGCACGCCGATCGACCGAAGGCCGTTGGCGAACCGGCACACCTCCTGGAGCAGGTCCGCATAGGTGATCGTGCGTTCCTCACCCGGCTCACCTTCCCAATGGAACGCGACTTTGTCGCCACCGCCCGCTTCGACGTGGCGGTCCAGGCAGTTGTACGACGCGTTCAACGTGCCGCCCGCGAACCACTTCACCCACGGCGGCGTCCACTCCATCACCGTGTCCCAGCGCGAGAACCAGCTCAAACGCTCGGCTTGTTCGGCCCAATACGCCTCGTGGTCGGCGTCGGCGCGCTCGTAGATCGAGTCGTCTCGGACGATCGCCCGAGCTCGGAAATCCTCGGGCGGCTCGAACACTCGCTCCTCGGACAGGAGTGCCTCGATGTTCCGTTCGGCGTCGGACACCTTGACCAGAACCCCCTCGTTGGGCGAGCCAGGCGCATCGTACGGCGGCCGGCCGAGACCGGGCCAACCGGCTCCGTGCCTGAGGTGACATGCTGGGTACTTGCATCCGTGCCTGGGAGAGGAAAGCATCGTGCCTAGAGGCCGCCATGGGCGGCCTCGAAGCCTGTTTGGGAAGGAGGCCCGCCGTGGCCGATCGCTACGAGGCGTACTGCGTGAAGTGCCGGGCGAAGCGGGAGTTCGACGGAACGATCGTGGAGCTCAAGAACGGTCGGAAGGCCGCTCAGGGCACGTGCCCGGTGTGCGGCACGAAGGTCATGCGGATCCTGGGCAAGAGCGCCAGCTAGGCCAGCAGACCACGAGCCGGCGCCTCCAGCGCGGGGCGCCGGTGTTGCTCAGTTCAGGCGGGAGAGCAGCTGCTCCGGCGTGAACACCTTGCTGCCCGCACGTTGCTGGTGCCGGGCGGCGAGGTCCGCCACGGTCGTCCGCTCGAAGACCTGCTGGATCGCGCCCGCCACGTCGCCCCAGAAGCCCTGGAGGCCGCAGCGCGAATCGGCGTAGCAGGTGTGATCGGTCGGCTCCAAGCAGAACATCGGGTAGAGCTGTCCCTCGATCGCGTCCGCGATCTGGGCGACAGTGATCTCGGACGGATCGCGGGCGAGCCGACACCCGCCGCCGGCGCCGCGGAAGCTCTCCACGAGATGTGCCTTGTGCAACGCGCCGAGCTGCTGCTCGAGGAAGCGAAGCGGGATCTGCTGCGCCTGCGCGATCTCGCGTGCCGGCACCAGCAGCGCGGCGTCGCGGCGAAGTGCCAGCTCGATCATCGCACGCATCGCGTACTCGAGCTTCTGCGAGATCTTCAGCACGGCGCCCTCCGAAAGCCCAGCGTAGGGAGGCCTTTTCGGGGTGTCAACGAGCGTTCGACGCGCCGTGACCGGAGAGCCCCACAGCTAGACTCGCGCTCGTGCTCCCCGTCGCGCCGGTGCGCCCCAAGCGCATCGACGACTACGCCGAGGCCGCGGGACGCGAGGCCGTCGACCGTGTCTGCCGGGCCGCCGAACCCCTCCGTGGGGCCCGCCTGCTGCAGGTCAGCAGCACCGGGTTCGGAGGCGGCGTCGCTGAGCTGCTGCACGCGCACGTTCCGCTCCTGAACGACCTCGGCGTCGAGGCGACGTGGGTGGTGATCGAGGGCTCGGACGAGTTCTTCTCGGTGACGAAGGCGGTCCACAACGCGCTGCAGGGAGCGGAGCAACGGTTGACCGACGAGATGCAGGCCATCTACTGGAAGCGGATCCGCTCCAACGCCGCCGGCCTGCCGCGCGATTTCGACTTCGTCCTGGTCCACGACCCGCAGCCGACGACCCTGCTCGGGCCGATCGAGGAGGAGGGCGGCCGATCGGGGCGGTGCCAGGCGATCATTCGGCTTCCGGAGGAGCCGAACCTCGGCGAGCGGATGGGCGAAGCGGCTCGCAGCGTCGTTCGCGAGCGGTTCCTGACGACTCGGGAGCTCGAGGATCACCTCCAGCTGTTAGGGCGGCTGGCGGCATGACCTCCTGGCCGCCGCTGATCGTCGCGTCGAACCGCGGGCCGGTGACCTTCGAGCGCGGGCAGGACGGGCAGCTCGACGCGCAGCGCGGCTCCGGGGGCCTCGTCACCGCGCTGCTCGGCGCGCTGCAGGACGCGGGCGGGCTGTGGGTCGCAGCCGCGATGTCGGATGGCGACCGCGAGATGGTGGCGCGTTCGGACGGCGGTCAGGTCGACATGGGAGCGTTCGGCGCGACATACCGCGTCCGATACCTCGACATCCCGTCCGACATCTACGACGGCTACTACAACAAGATCTCGAACGGCGTGTTGTGGTTCGCCCACCATTATCTGTGGGACACGGTTCGTTCGCCCGCGTTCGGCGACGACATCGAGGAAGCGTGGGCACAGTACGTCGAGGTAAACAGGCGCTTCGCGAGCGCGCTCGCCGAGGAGGGCGAGGCGGTTGGGAGCGAACCAGCGTACCTGGTGCAGGACTACCACCTCGCGCTCGTTCCGCGATTCCTTCGCGAGCTCCGGCCGGACGCGCTGATCGCGCACTTCTCACATACGTCGATGGCCGGCCCGACCTACTTCCGCATGCTCCCCGCCGATATGCGCGACCAGCTGCTGCGCGGGATGCTCGGCGCCGACGTCTTGGGGTTCCACTCCCACGCGTGGGCCGAGAACTTCATGCTCTCGGCGCGCCAGGTCGCGGGCACGCGCGTCGACCTGGCGCGGGCACGGATCACGTCGGACGGACGCGACGTAGCGGTTCGGATCCACCCGATCTCCGTGGACGGACGCGCGATGCGAGAGACGGCATCGACGGCGGAGGTGCGCGAACGGCGCCGGGAGCTCGCTCGATGGCGAGGCGACGCCCGAATGATCCTGCGCGTCGACCGTCTGGAGCTGACGAAGAACATCGTTCGCGGGTTCCAGGCCTACGAGCTCATGTTGCAGCGCGCGCCGTCGTGGCGAACGCGCGTCCGCTTCCTGGCGATGTTGTCGCCGTCGCGGATGGACGTTCCCGAGTACCAGGAGTACGCGGAGCTGAGCCTGGCCGAGGCCGCCCGGATCAACCTCGAGTACGGGGAGGACGGTTGGAAGCCGATCGAGGTTCGCCTCCGGGACGACTACATCGGGGCGCTCGCTGCGTACGGGCTGTACGACGTGCTGTTCGTGAACCCGGTGATCGACGGCATGAACCTCGTGGCGATGGAGGGGCCGGTGCTGAACCGACGTCAGGGGGT